>CAIVQA010000089.1 GCA_903907935.1 uncultured Francisellaceae bacterium | reverse complement strand
TTTTACTAATTGCTTTGGTTCCATGTTAACCTACCTTTAAAAATTGATTAACCTATAACCAAAGTTTACGAAAAATATTTTTTTAAGTCACTAAATATCTAACAAAATAAAAGAGTTTTTTATTCACCGGGAACTGCTGACGTTTAGTTTTAGCTAATTCTAATCAGACATCAGAACATCAAAGTAAAAGCACTCTCCAATTGATCAGATAAAACTTAACTAATCAAACAACGATGTTGTTTTGGTTTTGATGTAAGTATTATGGCATCGATCTCTGTACAAATTATTGTACCACGAGCAATTTCTGCAATATTGGCTTCTAATTCTGCTTGTTCTGCTGCTTTCTCTGCATTGGTGGCTTCTTTTAATGCTCGCTCCAGATCGTTACACCTGCTAGCTTCTTTAGTAAGATGTGCTGCTTTTTCTGCATCAGATAGAACTGTTTGTGCTTGTCTGGAAGCTGTTAATGCTGATATATAAGCATCCCTAATTTTTGGAATAAACCTAATTTCTTCTTCTACGGTTTTAATTCCAGTCTTTGCTACCACCGAATTATAAACGTCATGCGTATAACCTGCAGCTTGTTTTGCGCGAACTGCAGCTTTATTAGCACGCATCATCATTTCCCTAGCATGTAATACTGCTTTATTTAACTGATCTAAAGGCATAAATAAACCTCCATGTATATTAATTGCACATAAGTTTTCGGTGCTCTAAAAAACAAGGAGTGTTGTTTGAGCCTCTTAGGACCTAGTTGCTCTTTACTTTGCGAAAGGCGAGTTTCACGACTTGTTTTTTAGAGCACCGAAAACTCATGTGCAATTAGTATATAAATTAATGTAATGATAAATTATACTCTTGTATTCCATCTAAAAATTGCCATAATAATTTTGCTCCAAAAACTGCACCTTCATAGGCGAGTTTTTGTTGTTTAATGCTTAACTGATCAATTAACGTTTTACATTCTTTAGTATGTATTTGATCTATATTAAGATGAACATTAAAATAACGCAAACTTCTTTCTTGATCCATGCCATAAAAATTTTTTAACCCATAAATTTTTGATTGAGCCACTTTGGGAATTTGTTTTTCGTATGCATACAAAGCACCTAAACCTGTGGCAAAAGATTCCTGACATAAATCAAAATAACCATTTATTAATGCGCTTGTTTGTTTTAACAAATCATCATTTTTTACTTCTTCTCTATTAATAGATAATCCTTCTGCAAACCTTAACCACAATTCTGGATGATTATCTTCGCCTTGCTCTTCCTCCATTAAATTTGCCAATAATACTTGTCTGACACTAAGATCTTCGCATTGAGAATGAATTAAACTAATATAACGAGGAAAGGCTGCTACATGATGGTAATATTGTTTAGTATATTTACGTACAACATGTAGGCTTAATTTACCATTATTCCAATCATGATAAAAATTATGTTTAAGCAAACAATAACTTTCTAATTTAACTGTTAAATCATTAAACAGATCCATAAATTTCCTTATGTTAACTTCCATTATTTAATTTATAGAAATTCCATCCCTTAAAAGATAGGATGGAATATATTTTTTCTATAAATTAAGCCGCACCTTTTGCTAGCATAGCTAACAATATTAATGCAACAATATTTATAACTTTAATTAAAGGATTAATAGCAGGACCAGTTGTATCTTTGTAAGGATCACCAACTGTATCGCCAGTTATTGCTGCTTTATGGCTATCTGATCCTTTACCTCCTTCTGTTTCTTCAATAGATTTCTTAGCATTATCCCAAGCACCACCACCAGATGTCATAGAAATCGCTAAAAATATTCCAGTTAATAAGCATCCTAAAATCATGGCGCCTAGTGCACTAAAAGCTGCTGCTTGTCCTGCCACATATTTTAAAATGAAATATAGAACTATTGGAGCCACAACAGGTAATAATGATGGAATAACCATTTCCCAAATAGCAGCCTTAGCTAAAATATCCACTGCATGAGAATATTCTGGCTTAGATTTGCCGGTCATAATGCCTTTTATTTCTCTAAATTGTCTACGTACTTCTTCAACAATTTTACCACCTGCCCTACTAACTGCCATCATTCCAAATGAACAAAATAAATATGGCAATAACCCACCAATAAACAATCCAATAATTACAAATGGATCTTGTAAGTTAAATTCTACGTCTAAATTAGGAAAATAATAGTGTAAATCTTCTATATAAGAACTAAATAAAACTAAAGCTGCTAACCCTGCAGATCCTATTGCATAACCTTTAGTAACGGCCTTAGTAGTATTACCAACAGCATCTAATTGATCAGTAATTTTACGTATACTAGGATCTAAATGCGCCATCTCTGCAATACCACCAGCATTATCGGTAATTGGACCATATGCATCTAAAGCCATAATAATCCCTGCCAATGCCAACATACTAGTAGCTGCAATAGATACCCCATATAATCCAGCATTCATATAAGAAAATATAATTGCCATACTAATGACTAAAACTGGTAAAGCTGTTGCTTCCATAGAAACTGCTAACCCTTGGATTACATTTGTAGCATGCCCAGTAATTGATGCTTTAACAATACTTTGTACTGGTCTAAAAGACTTAGAAGTATAATATTCTGTAATCCACATTAATAACCCAGTAACCACTAAGCCAGTAAATGCACAATAAAGAATTTGATATCCAAAAATACTCATATTAGCAATATCAAAATTTTCTTGTAACCCAATCATTTGATCAGTAACAAAATATAAAAATACAGCAGAAATAAGAATTGTTGCAACCAAACCCTTATATAAAGCATGCATAATACTATTATTTTTATTTTTTCTCTTGCTAATTCTTACAAATTGCATACCAATCATAGAACTAATTATACATACTGCTCCAATAACTAATGGATACAATAAGAATAAAAACTTTTGATCATCAGAAATTAATAAACTACTAACTGCGATAGCCGCTACCATTGTTACGGCATAAGTTTCGAATAGATCTGCTGCCATACCAGCACAATCGCCTACATTATCCCCTACATTATCTGCGATAACGGCTGGGTTCCTAGGATCATCTTCTGGGATCCCAGCTTCTAATTTACCTACTAGATCCGCCCCTACATCGGCACCTTTAGTAAAAATTCCTCCACCTAATCTAGCAAAAATAGAAATTAAAGAGGCTCCAAAACCTAGAGACAATAGAGACTCTATTAATACACGTTCACTAACATCTAGATATACTAAAAATATAAAATAAGAAAATACTCCTAATAACCCTAAACTAACTACTAATAATCCAGTAACTGAACCAGATCTAAACGCCATATTTAATGCTGAAGCTAAACTTTTATGAGCAGCATGAGTAGTGCGCACATTCGCTCGTATTGAAATATGCATACCCAAAAATCCAGCAATAGAGGATAAGATTGCCCCCATTATAAAACCAACTGTACTCTGCCAATTAAGAAATATTTGTAAGCAAACTGCTAAAATCGCTCCTACAATGGCAATAGCTATATATTGTCTTTTTAAATATGCAGTTGCTCCTTCAAAAATAGCAGCGGCTATTTCTTGCATTCTCACAGTACCGGCTGAAGATCTAGCAATAATTACTGCAAATACTACTCCATAAGTAATTGCTAATAACCCACTAGCAACAATAATTAAATAATATTCTAAATATTCTGACATATAGCTACCTTAATAATCCTTAGTAATAATAAAAATACCTATGTTAAAATAAATGGTAATAATTTAAAAGACAATAAAAATTTACAATTAATCTATCGATATGGCTCTAAACTATTACATTTATTTTTAGGAACAGTACAAAACATAAAGTCTTAAACAGTGATTTTACAACAGTGCTATTACAATTGAAACTACTATTCAAGTATGGTAATTTAGCTTCATAAACCATTTATATAAATAACAAAATCTATCTACATAGTAACAATTTGAAAGATAATATAGCTAGATTTACCCAATGAAAAAGGTGGTACCTATGGTAGCTTATAAAGATAATCCTTTTAGGAAAAAATTTACTGAACTTTTGGCAAAAAGCAGTACAGATGGTAATACACGTGGAACAAGTACTGATCTTCCTATACCGCGCGGCCATGAAGTCTTAAGAGAAGTAATTACATGGTTCGATAAATATCATCTCGAAGATTCATGGATAGATTTTGCGTTGCTTGATGATAGGGTGCGTATTTTTTTGGAGAATCAACAAAAAATGTTGGTTGACTATGATGAGACATTACTAATAAATCTGATGGATCTAAATTCAGAGATAGAAGAACAAAAAGAGCAAGCAAAAAAAATCCAAGATATTAAAATAAAGATAGGCAATATTAATAGAAAACAACAATATACACAACAAATATTAGAAAAAATTAATCATTGTTTAAGTATTATTAGTTCTGACAAAAAAGAACTTTACGATGGTATTTCTAATGACTCAAGATTTAAGAAAATCTGGGAAGATATTGGCAAATTGTCTGAAGAAGATATTACTTCGATGCATTATGGTAAAAAATTTACTCCAGCAGCTGAAGAGTGTACGAGAAATTTGTTTGATTTTTTAGAAATACGGGAAGGAATAGCATATTTGGATGCTGTTGGTGATGATGAACAAATAGTATTTTGGACAGATGTAGGTGCTAAACAAGCTATTATAGACCATCAAATGCAAGGAAAAAAAATAGTTGCAGATAAAGATGTTCCTGCTATAAATTTTTGCTACTGGTTTGCACGTAAAATAAATGTTTATCCAGTAACAGGTGCTCAACTGGGAAGGATAGGCAGTTTTTCTTGTAGACAATTAGAATTTATATCGGCTAGTTTTGCTAAATTAGCCAAGTGGAATGTAGTATGCTTTGTCCGTTCTCCTAAATATAGTGAACAAGATGCACTAAGTGTTGGTTCTTTTTTTTGGGATAATGAACTTCCAGTATTAAGGAATATGCAAAGGACTAGTAAGGTTAAATCAATATATGTAAACCTTAGAAAAACAGGAGTAGATGAAGAAACTGAACAAGACTTAGACAATCTTGATGCTGGTTTAGTTTTATTTAGAAAATATAGGCATTATAGTGGACGTGAACCAAGGGTAGACGAAAACGTAGACGTATATGATTCTAATGATGGTAAATATTTTCCATTTAATGTATATGCTGATGCAAGACCTGGCTTATGTATAATTACATTAAAACAAATAATTAAACAGATGAGGAAGTATAAGAGAGTATAAGAGAGTATAAGAGAAGAGTATAGCTTAAAAAAATGTTTAAAAAACTATCTTCGCTTGCTCTTCGGCATAATAAGAAGACCTAACTAACGCCCCACTCGCTACATTTAAAAATCCCAAAGAATAGGCAAATTTTCTAAATTCATCAAACTCTTGAGGCTTAACGTATCTAGCTACTGGAGTATGAAACTTAGTAGGCTGCAAATATTGCCCAATAGTTAGCATGTCACAATCATGATTACGTAAATCCACCAACACTTCCCGTGCTTCTTCATCAGTTTCGCCTAATCCTAACATAATTCCAGATTTAGTAGGTATATTTGGAAACTTTTGTTTAAAGTTTTTAATCAACTGTAAAGAATATAAATAATTTGAACCTGGACGTACCTTTTTATACAAACTAGGTACAGTTTCTATATTATGGTTAAAAACATCTGGTAAATTGAATGCTAATTTTTCTAAAGCAATTTCCATTTTATTACGAAAATCTGGCACTAAAATTTCTATTTTAGTATTAGGACATTTCTGCCTTACAGCATTAATACAATCCACAAAATGTCCGGACCCACCATCTGGTAAATCATCACGATCTACCGAAGTAATAACTACATATTTTAATTCCATCTTGCTAACAGCTATACTAAGGTTTATTGCTTCCGTAGGATCTACTGGATCTGGTTTTCCATGAGCAACATCACAAAACGTACATCTTCTAGTACACTTGTCTCCCAAAATCATAAAAGTAGCAATTTTTTTTTCGAAACATTCTGCAAGATTTGGACAAGCCGCTTCTTCGCATACTGAATGCAATTTATGATCACGAAGTAATTGTTTTAATTCTAAAGCTCTTTGACCAGGAGCTTTTACTCTGATCCAATCGGGTTTTTTAGGTAAAAGTTGTTTTTCGTTACTATTATCAACATTAAGTTCTATAGCTATGGTTTTAGATCTAGCAAATTTTTCTCTGCCTTTTCGTTTAATGTTGTTTTTCATAATTTACTTCTTATTATTCTAGAAAACCGCTCAGCTACAGTTTCCACATCAACTTGATCTACAAAATTACTTAGCTGCGTCATTTTTAAATTTAAATCACCACAAGGATTAATTTGATTAAATGGTTGTAAATCCATATTAACGTTTAAACTTAAACCATGATAAGTACAACCTTTAGCAATTTTTAAACCAATAGAACAAATTTTATCGCCATTAACATAAACTCCTGGAGCATCTTCTTTAGTGTGAGACGTAATATTATATTCTGTTAATAAATCCATAACTGAACAAGATAATAAATAAATTAATTTTCTTAAATTTAAGGAATTTCTAACCAGATCTAATAAAAAATATACTACTAGTTGCCCAGGACCATGATAAGTAATTTGCCCTCCTCGATCACTATTAATTACTTTTAGATCAGCTAGAATATGTTTATCTTTCCCGGCTTTTCCTTGAGTAAATACCCCATAATGCTCCAAAAACCATACTTCATCTACCGTATCGATGTTGCGATTTTTAGTAAATTGTTGCATTTCTCTTAATGTAGTAAGATAGTCTTGTACACCTAAAAATTTACAATCAAGTAGCATTTTTTCCAAGATTACCAAGAAGCACATTGTAATACATTACTATTTGATCAGAAATTCTACTGAATATATTGCCTTTTTTTACTGTATTTAAAGCAATTAGAGGGTACTCAGCAATAACTTCTTCTTTTAATTTTACTACATAAGTACCAATTACTTGCCCCTGATCTAACGGAGCCTTAATTAACTTAGGAATATTTAAGCTAACTTTTAATTGGTTAATATCATTTTTTAATAAAGATAAATAAACATCATTTAATAAACCAATATTAATAGTTTTATTATTTCCACCCCAAACTCTTGCAGTTTCTAATACTTTTTCACGTTGATAAAGTTTATGGGAAGCAAAAAATCTAAAACCCCAATTTAATAATTTAGTTGCATCAGAAGTTCGCATTGCATCTGTTTTAGCTCCTAAAAGAAGTGCAATCAGTCTGGTATTATTTTCTACCCCTGATACAGCTAAACAATAGCCCGCATTATCAGTCTGGCCTGTTTTTATGCCATCTACTCTATCGTTACGCCATAATAATTTATTGCGATTATTTTGCTCTATATTGTTATAAGTAAACGATTTTTGTGAATAAATGGTATAACTTTCTGGATGCTCTCTGATGCTGGCTCTCGCTAATATACCCAAATCCTTGGCAGTAGTATAATGATTTGCATCTGGTAACCCAGTAGCATTAGTAAAATGTGAATTATTCATTCCTAACAGAGCAGCATAATCATTCATTAATTTAGCAAATGCCTGTTCCGTACCTGCTATATGCTCAGCAAGCGCAACCGAAGCATCATTACCAGATTGGATAATAATACCCTTAATAAGATCTGAAACCTTCACCTTACTATTAACATCTAAAAACATCCTAGAGCCCATAGTTTGCCATGCTTGTTTACTTATGCTAACTTCATCATTTAAAGATAAGTGCCCTCTTTTTATTTCATGATCAACTACATACATAGTCATTATTTTAGTAAGACTAGCTGGCTCTAATTTTTGTTCACTGTTTTTCTCTAATAATACTTTACCACTATTATAATCGATGAGTATAAAAGCTGGAGTACTTAAAGATGGTTCTTCAGGAACAAAATTTACTGCCAAAACTTTACTTGTGGTTAATAAACTTAAAACTATTATTATTATGTATCTCATCTTAAAGCTCCAGACTTTAAATAATCTAATTTATGGTAAATGCATCCTGATTAGGTATACTAGATAAAAAATTCTTCAAATTTTGTATATTTAATTCCCCATGAACTGAACTAACAACAACTTTATATAAAGTATTTTCTTTATCAGTTTTTTTCAAGTTATTTTTTTGTAAAACTATATTTACTTTACAATTTTGTTGATAATTTTTTAATAATGCTTCTAGTTGATCAACTAATTTTTGAGCATTACTTTTTTGAACAAATGCTCCCAATTGCAAACTTGCATTAGGTTTTGGAATAGATTTTGAAGTAACTCCAAAATTGTGAACCTTTTCTTTGTTAACTGGATCATAATTTAAACTAGGTTGTGCATTAACTCCTGGATTAATAGCTGTTATCTCTACCATTCCAACTCCATTTCCAATAATACCAAGCCGACTAGCAGCTGCATAAGATAAATCTATAATTCTATTACCATGAAATGGACCACGATCATTAATTCTTACTATAACACTACGTTTATTATGTAAATTAGTTACTTTTGCATAGGTTGGTAATGGTAAAGTTTTATGAGCAGCAGTCATAGAGTACATATCATATATCTCACCGTTAGAAGTTTTAAAACCATGAAATTTAGTACCATACCAAGATGCATGACCACGCTCTTTATACCCATCACTTGAATTAAGTACACTATAGGTTTTGTTAAAAACTGTATAACTTGGTAAATTACCATAACGACTTTTGGGCTCATATTTAGGTTGAGGTTCACGGATACTAGCCAAATTTGGAATATTAGATGGATCAGGATGACCATCTTGTTTTTTAGTATAATTATTAGTTCTACGAGCAACCATCTTAGTTTTTTTAGCTTTTTCGTTATTGTTCGACAAATAACTACTACATCCTGAAACCACAAAAACTATTAAACTAATCAAGGCGCTGCTTTTTATATACTGAGCACACATGAATTTTCGGTACTCTAAAAAACAAGTCGTGAAACTCGCCTTTCGTAAAGCAAAGAGCAACAGATGCCACAGAGGCTCAAACAACACTCCTTGTTTTTTAAAGTACCGAAAATTCATATGGCTCAGTATATTTTGACCTAGTTTTATCATATTTGAGTACATGTGAGTGTATCCACTATTTTAAATAAGATCTATTTTAACAAAATTAATTGCTAAAAGTTTATACTTAAATGTATGTAAATCAAAATAAGCTCTTTACAACCTTTATAAGTCTTATAATTTTTTCAGTTACAAATTTTTGTTTTGCAGCTGACATTACCGTTAGAGTCGTTGGCTTATTTAAAAACAGAGTCATAATTTTAGATGAAGATTCAAATCGTAAAATATTATCACTAGGGGATAGTATTGGATCTGGTTTAAAGCTAGTATCAGCTAATAGTTCTACGGCCGTTTTTAAAAATGATCAGGGTGTTACATTATCAATGGGTATTAATAACGATATAAGTACTTCTTATAGTACGCACCAACCTGCTAGTAGTGATGATAAAAATACCAAAACAACAACTACCACTCCAGACCAACCGAAACCAAGTCACTTAGAAACTATAAAATTAAATGAACATAATCAATATATAACACCAGTTTCAATCAATGGAAAAGAAGTATCGGCCATTATAGATACTGGTGCAAACTTTGTTACATTAAATAGTAGTATCGCTCAACAATTAGGCTTAGATTATAAAAATAGTGCACTAAAACTTAACGTTTCTACTGCAAGTGACAAAACTGATGGTTATAAATTTGTATTAAAAAGTATAGCTTTAGGTAGCATTAGTTTATCCAACATAGATGCTGTTATTATAGAAGGTAGCAATCCAGAACTTACTTTAATTGGCATGAGTTTTTTAAAAAATTTAGATTTACAATATTTAGGAGATCATTTAGAAATAAAAAAACATGTTACAGCAGCTGCAACTCCAACTGCAATACCAACACCAGCTGCAGTACCAACTACTGCTCCAGTTACCTCACCTCCTACTACCACCACTACTGGACCGACTACGTCAACTCCAACTACTAGCCCTACTACTACGATACCAACACCCTCAATTCCACCAACTCCTACTACTAAAGTACCAACCGCTAATGTTAGTGGAGCATAAGTTATGCTTAGAACAATGGTATTATTGGCGGAACAAAATCTATTTCAAACAACACTACAAACAAATAGTCCAAGATCTAAATCTAATGAATCAACAATAACCAGAGTAACAACACATACTCACAAGTGTCATCAACCCTGTATAATTTTATAAAAATTTTTGCAAAAATCTTTCAAGCTCTTCTACTAAATATAAAGGTAAAGAAAGTAATTTATACTTAACTACACCACCAAGAGACAACGATCTTTGTTCTTGTAAAACACTTGGTTTTTGACTACAAAACCTTACTCCTAAATTTAAATGTTTTTCATTTAAAAAATAATGTAAAGATTTTAAAGATCCACTCGATCCAGCCTTTACTTCGATAGGAATAATTTTACCATTTAAAGCTACTATAAAATCAATTTCAGCTGAAGATCCTTTTTGTTCCCTATTCCAGTAATATAATTTTGGATCTTCATAAAGTTCATGAAAATATAATAAATGTTGAGCAATAAATTGTTCAGCAATCTTGCCAGAATTAATTATGGTTAAATCTTCTTGGCTTGAAAAATTTAAAATATTTAAATCAAGGATCGAAGTAACTAATCCCAAATCTAAAAAATAAGTTTTAAAATGATCTTCATTACTTTCTGCACCTAATGGTAATCCATTCGCATTGGTATGATTAACTTTATTGATAATTCTAGATAGTACTAAATTATTAAGAGCTTCTTTAATGACAGTAGATTTATCTTCTCGACTAATATTACTGTATTTAAATTTTTCTCCTAATATTTGAGGTATTTTATTAAATACCAATCGCATACGTTGTTGTTGTGCAACCGAAGCATATTTAGCAAAATCTTCCTGATAAGAATTAATAAGTCCAGATTTAATGCGTTGAGATTCAATAAAATTATTATTAACAGCATATTGTGCAACTGATTCCGGTAATCCTCCAACTATAAAATAAATTTTAAGCATTTCGATTAATGTTTGATGAATAGCAATCGGTAACTCGTCTTGTAATTGATAATTTTTAATAAACTCCAAAAGTTGCTTTTTTCCTATCGCTAATAAAAAAGCTTGAAAACTCATAGGACCAAGATATAGATACTCAATCCTACCAACAGGAATAGAAAAATTTATATTAGTTAATGCTAGATCTAATAAAGAACCAGCACAAATAACTGGTAGCTCTGGCATTTTTTCATAAAAATAACGTAAACAAGTGATAATTTGTGGGGTTTTTTGAATTTCATCTAAAAATAACAATGCGTGCTTAGGATCAATATCTTTATTTAACCTAACACTAATTAAATTAATAATTGTTTTCGGATCGTTACTATTAAATAAAGATGCATTTTCTGGGATTTGTTCAAAATCTATTACTATAAGATCTAATTGTTGCTGCTTAGCAAATAATTGTACTAAAGTAGATTTTCCAACCTGTCTTGCACCTCTTATTATAAGAGGCTTTCTGTTAGATCTGTTTAACCAATCATTTAAATACTGTAATTCAAACCTGTGTAAAATTGACATATCTAACACCTAATATTCAAATTTCCTAAAACATAGGGTTATTTTAGACTGTTATCTCCCAAAACACAAGGTTCTTTTGGGATAGCTGATTTCTTACAGTATACTTTTTGTTAGATAAACTATACACTTTTATAACTATGAACCACCTAATATACTATATTATTGCCATTATGGCATGTAGTTTAATAATTGTTTTTGTCTATTTAAATTTAAAAAATTTATTAAATTTATTTAATCAAAGCATTCAAAACATTAATATAATGCAAACATCTTTAAGAGATAACGTCTCTAATAGTTTATCTACTCAAACCGAAAGCCTTACTAAGCAAATGCTAAATATTAGTCAACTATTAGAAAATAAAGTAGCTACTGGTTTAGAAAAAAATTCCGAGACTTTTACGAATATTGTAAAAAGATTGGCTTTAATTGATCATGCCCAAAAAAATATTATTGATATCTCTAATAATTTAATTGGGTTACAAACAATACTATCTGACAAACAATCACGAGGGGCTTTTGGTGAAATTCAATTAAAAAATTTAATTGAGAATATGTTAACTAAAGAAAATTTTAAACTACAACATACTCTATCTAATGGCACTAGATGCGATTGTCTATTAATGTTACCACCACCAACTGGTAACATTGCTATAGATGCTAAGTTTCCATTAGAAAATTTTCAAAAATCTATAGATCTATCTAATTCTGAACCAGAAAGACAAAAAAATATTTTATTATTTAAACAAAATATCAAAAAACACATTGAAGATATCAGCACTAAATATATACTACCTAACGAAACTGCTGATGGTGCTATTATGTTTATTCCAGCAGAATCAGTATTTGCCGAAATTCATACTAACCATATTGATCTAGTAGAGCTTTCTTACCGTAAAAAAGTGTGGCTAGTATCACCAACCACGATGATGGCCATTTTAACAACGGCTTGTTCTGTATTAAAAGATCAAGCAACTATAAAAAATATCGCTACTATTCAAGAACATTTAAGAGTTTTATCTCAAGATTTTCAAAGATTTATCGAAAGAGTAAGCAAGTTATCCAAGCATATAGAACTTAGCTGGCAAGATGTACAATTAGTACAAACTTCTGCCCAAAAAATTTATAATAAATTCAATAAAATAGAACAAGTTGATTTAGTAGAAATAGAGTGAATAAATCAAAATTCTCATTAGAAAGCGAATATCATCCTGCTGGTTCGCAACCACAAGCTATTCTTCAATTAATAAATGGGATCCTACAAAATAATTCTCAACAAACTTTATTAGGAGTAACAGGTTCTGGAAAAACTTTTACAATTGCTAATGTAATTAATCAACTACAAAGACCTGCTTTAATTTTAGCGCCGAATAAAGCTTTGGCCGCTCAATTATATGGGGAAATGAAAACTTTTTTCCCTAAAAATGCCGTGGAATATTTTGTGTCTTATTATGATTATTACCAACCAGAAGCATATGTACCAAGTACTGATACATATATAGAAAAAGATGCCGCCATTAATGAGCATATAGATAGAATGCGTCTCTCGGCAACAAAAGCTTTACTAGAACGTAACGACGCTATAATAATTGCTACCGTTTCTGCAATTTATGGTTTAGGAGATCCTAACACTTATTTAAAAATGGTATTACATCTAGATCGTAACGAACAAATTGATCAAAGAAAATTATTAAAAAAACTATCAGAATTACATTACACTAGAAACGATGTAAACTTTAAACAAGCAACTTTTAGAGTTCGCGGCGACACCATCGATGTTTTCCCGGCAGAAAGTGAAAATTTAGCTATTAGATTACAATTATTTGGCGACGAAATAGAAAAAATTACTACCTTTGATCCTTTAACTGGTAAAATTATTCAATCAAATTTACCAAGGATCACCATATATCCTAAAAGTCATTACGCAACACCAAAAGAACAAATTTTACAAGCAATCGAACAAATAAAAACTAATTTACAATTACAAATTGCTAACTTTACCAAACAAAATAAACTTATAGAAGCTCAACGTATCGAACAACGAACATGTTACGATATAGAAATGATGCAAGAACTAGGTTATTGCACTGGTATAGAAAATTATTCTGCTATTTTAAATAATAGAGAGCCAGGTTCACCCCCTACTACATTAGTTGATTATTTACCAAAAAATGCCTTACTAATTATTGATGAATCACATGTAACTATTCCACAATTAGGTGCTATGTACCATGGCGACCGATCTCGCAAAGAAAATTTAGTAAATTATGGTTTTAGATTACCATGTGCATTAGATAATAGACCTTTAAAATTTGAGGAATTTGTAGCACTACAACAAACAACGATTTATGTTTCTGCAACTCCAGGAGACTACGAAATAACTAATTCAACACAAGTGGTAGAACAAGTGGTAAGGCCTACTGGTTTATTAGATCCTATAATAATAGTTAAGCCAGTAGCCAACCAAGTTGAAGATATAATAGTAGAAATTAATAAGCGTATAAAAAATAACGAACGCATTTTAATAACTACATTAACTAAAAAATTTTCCGAAAACCTTAGTAGTTATTTAAGCGAACAAAATATAAAAGTACGTTACTTACATTCTGATATAGATACTATCGAACGCATGGAGATAATTCGTTCTTTACGTACCGGAAGTATTGATGTATTAGTGGGAATTAATTTATTAAGAGAAGGACTAGATCTACCAGAAGTATCATTAGTCGCTATCTTTGATGCAGATCGCGAAGGTTTTTTAAGATCTACCAGAGCATTAATTCAAACTATTGGTCGAGCTGCTAGAAACATTAATGGAACCGTAATTTTATATGCCGATCGAATAACTCCTTCTATGCAAAGAGCAATGGAAGAAACTACAAGACGCAGAACAACCCAAGAAGAGTTTAACATTAAACACGGTATTACTCCTAAAACTATTCAAAAATCGGTTATTGATATATTAGAAGCCGGCATTGGTGCTCAATCATCAGAAACTATACCAGCCAATTATACCGAATTAAACCAAATACAAACTATTGGGGATTTTACTAAACAAATAGCAAAACTAGAAAAACAAATGCTAGCCTTAGCTAAAAAATTAGAATTTGAACAAGCTTCTAAAATTCGCGATCAAATTATTTGGCTTAAAAAAAATATTATTAAAATTTAAATATACTACTGTCCAGTTATTAAGACGCTTTACGCTTTGATTCTGGTACTAAAGAAATTTTAAGCGAATACCCAAGTGCCTTTGCAAACTGAAATAATTTAAAAATAGAAGTTTTAGAATAACCACCATTTTCCAGTCTAGCAATTGCTGATTGTTGAAGATGTAATTTATTAGCAAAATCGATTTGTGAAAGCTTTGCTTTTCGTCTTGCAAGAATAAATTGTTCTATTAAGTCAAATTCAGGTCGCAATGCTTCATATTCAACCTTAAATTTTTTATTTTTTAACGCATTATTTTTGAATGTTTTAAATTGTGGTCTTGATTTTTTATCCATTGCTATTTTTTACCTCCTTCATTCGTTGAACAGACAACTTCATTTCTTTTTGTGGAGTTTTTTCGGTTTTTTTTATAAATCCCGTTAAAATTGTAATCCTTTTCCTTGGTAACATACAGAATATTGCCCTCCCAATACCATCTTTACTATTTACCCTAATTTCAAACAAACCATCTCCCATCGCCTTTACATAAGGCATGCCAATTTCTTTTGGACCGTGTTTTTCTATCAGATCTACTATCCATGTAAACTTTGTTTTGATCCCTAAGGGCCATTTTTGGATAATATTCATAGTTTTTATATTATAAAAATTTACAAGCCATTTCATTTTTGGTCCATTTTAAATATAACATATTTGTTATATTATATCAAGGTAAGCAATTTTATTAATAATAGAAAAAATGTAGAATTGTAGGATAAATCAAAAATAACTTAATTGTAAATGCAATATTATTACTAAACCCATTAAAAGATTTGCTATTGTGTTTTATTCGAAACTAGAAAAACAAATGCTGACTTTAGTAAAAAACTTAACATCACTAATCTAGATACAGTTGCCCTAATGATCTGACCCTAAACTTGATCTGCATAAAACCATAAACATGTTGTATTTCTAATGCTAGTTTATTAATATGTGGTTTATGTTATACATTAAATATTATGATGATTTACCTACTGCAACTAATGCTACCTATGAGCTGTTAGATGAAAATGCTATACGCGAAAGGTTAGGTTTTTCACTTATTGCCTCCCCTCGCGTAAATATAAAAGAACCACAACAGATGGCAAAATTTGAGGAATATGTATGCGCAAGCAAAATGGCATCTTGTGAACCAATTATTTTAACTAATGAACAAATAAATCAATTAACTTTAAAGACAACGGAATATTGTGTTATAGCCCCTCATTCTAAGAAAAATTGTAACAAAGTTGGATATAGTCTATTTGCCGATAAAAAAATCCCTAAGGGCTTTATAATCCCTTATTGTGGTGAAATACTTTTTACATCTAATGCCATTATTGATAGTACTAGTAATAGTTATGAATTTAATTTGGGATGCACAATAAAAAGCACTTCATCTGAAGAATATACTCTTACAATTGATCCAAAAGAATTTGGTGGTTTAGCCAGATTCACTCAATATGCTTTCGATAGTAAGGTAATTGAGGAACGAATAATTTTCGAAAAACCTATCCACAACCTAGCTGTACCCAATTTGATTACTAGACAAGCTTTTTTAATTGATGAAAATACAAAAAATCCAATATTAGAATTGATGGTCCTAGAAACCACTACAGAAGTCGATGCAGGACATATATTATGTTGGAATTATTTTGGCAGTTTTGCGCGAATCTTTAAATATTTTAGACATACAAGCACATATCCAGAATTATTTACTAAAACTGGTCAAATCATTTCTATAGAAGATTATTATTTTAAACTATATTTACTTCCACATCATGTTACTTTAAATATTAGTAACGAATCACATGATACGGAGTGGCTATCATACAGCGCTCTTGTTAATAAGATTAGCAAAAACCAACAATTTTTAAGAAATGTGGAATCTACTTTTGATGGAATCAAAATAACTGTTTTTACTCTAAAAAACGAATATAACAACTCTTGGCAACCAAGAAGAGGTTTTTATATGGGGAGAGCAGAAAAACATGAGTATCTATTAACTGCTAAAGATCTGCAAGATTATGAAAACTTATTACAAGTTACATATAAAACACTTTATCCTACAGAATCAGTTCCATCATTTAAACTAGAATTTGTAGGTAATTTCAATTTTTTTATTGGGTTAACGCAAATTTATACAGATCAACAGAAAATAAATTTATTTTCTGCTATACAAGAATTATCTAATTGTTATGGTGAAAATTGGGGCATTTCTAACAAAATATCTTGCTATGATATTGGAGGCGATATAATCGACATTAAACAACAATATTTAATAAAAAATATTGCTTTTTTCATGCAAAATGCCCTTTTAATCCTTGAAGTACGAATTAGTCCTGACAAGATTTACGAAAAACAAAAACAGCAAACTCAAATAAAATCAACTACTTTTCAACCTAATAAAAAGCAAGAAACTTCTAATTCTTTTTTAAGCTCAGGTTTTGCTAAAGGCTTTTTGCTATCGTCTACTAAAAGTAAACCTAAGCTTAAAGAAGTAAAATCACATGACTTAAGTACATCTAGCCCATCCAGTTCTAATTCTGTTACTACCACTTTTTGTGCTCCTAAACCTTAGCAATTTCAATACCTACATAATCTCTAGGATAAAACGCACTCACTTGCTCTTCTAGTCCTATGAACCTTATGCTCAACGACATCTTTTGATGAATTGTTATCATCAGTTTTATTAACACCTGTACATTTTTCAAACTTAGGTTCTTTAGCTTTATCTTTAAACATAGGCAAATAACCATAAGGATTATTAAGCCAGTCTACCTCAGGATCAATGTTTAATTGAAAAGTTCCCCTAATCATAATATTGTTTCCTGCACCAATTAATACATTATCTAATTGAGAAACTTGCCCAAATACAAGATTAAGATCGTTTAAAGCAAGTTGCAGATCCATTAAACCAACTTTAGTTTCTTTTATATCTAAGGGTTTAGGTACTCCCTGCCCAGAACATGTAATCTTTGTTACTAATACTTTAATATCTCGACCAGCCAACATTTCACTACCACTTCTTTCTATCTCATCACCAATTATAGTAATATCTTGACCAGCTAACATTTTTTTGCCAGCATATATCGGTTCATCAGATATAGGCCCTAGATCTGTTGTTACCTCATTAAACAAAATTCCTATATCAGAATTAGAGGTTATATAAGAACTTAAATCTCCTCCTATCGTATTCTGACATATAGAAATAAAATCTTTTCTCATATTGTTAGCTACTGGAGTCTGTTCAAGGTCTTGGTTTTGAGAAGCTATTAAATCTTTATTTTGCTGTAAAAATTCTTTAATTTCTAACATTGTAAGATAAAAACATTCTCCACTTATTGCAATATAAAACTCTTTATCAACTTCTACCCTACTAACTACCATTCCCTTAGATTCCAAAAATTCTTTAATTGGTTTTTGCTGTTCCATTGTACGATCTGCTCGTAAAACTAATCCATTTATATCGATAACAGGAGATAATAAAAACCCATTATTACTTTGAAAGGACGGTGAATCTATAAATAATTTTTTTGCTGCTCGCAACATATAAATATCCATGTAGTTAGTTGATTTTTCTAAATAGTGTAGTTGCACATTATATGCCTAAAAATATTCTATAATCAACATGATAACTATAGAAGCACCAAAATAAAAATTTGAATATTCTACATAAGACCATATATAAAATAAATAGGATAAACTTAATATTACTAAAAAGGTATTTATTTGAGAGGTATTAAATAACATGGGTGTACCAAAATTTACTGCACAATTACAAGAAGCTTTAGCTTCCGCTCAATCTATGGCTGTGGGTAAAAAAAATCCATCTATTGAGCCGATTCATGTTATGAAGGCTTTATTAGAACAATCTAACAGTACCACAGTGGAATTATTATCTAAAATAAATACTAACATCTCAACATTAAAAAGCGCACTTAATCAGGCTATAGAACAATTACCACAAATTATTACGGAAAACCACGATCTTAGTGTTTCTCAAAATTTAGCTCGTATTTTAAATACTGCAGATTTTTTATCCCAAAAAAAACAAGATCAATACATTGCAACTGAAATATTCTTGTTAGCAGCCCTAGATGACACTGGTACTTTAGGTAATATATTGCGAGATCATAAAATTAATAAACAACAACTAGAACAATTAATAGAACAACAACGATCCGGAGAGAAAGTTATGGATCCCAATGATGAAGCAAATAGAAATGCTCTAGAAAAATATACTGTCGATTTAACTAAAAAAGCTGAAAGTCAAAAATTAGATCCGGTAATAGGTAGAGATGATGAAATTCGTCGCATCATTCAAGTTTTACAACGTCGAACTAAAAATAATCCGGTATTAATTGGAGCTCCAGGGGTTGGTAAAACTGCGATTGTAGAGGGCTTAGCTCAAAGAATAATCAACGGTGAAGTACCAGAAGGTTTAAAAAGAAAAAGAGTATTATCCCTAGATTTAGGTGCTTTAATAGCTGGCGCTAAATTTCGTGGTGATTTTGAAGAAAGATTAAAATCAGTATTAAAAGCCTTGGCCAAACAAGAAGGTGAAATTATTTTATTCATAGACGAATTGCATACTATGGTTGGAGCTGGTAAAGCAGAAGGAGCGCTAGATGCCGGAAACATGTTAAAACCAGCTCTTTCTAGAGGTGAATTACATTGTATTGGCGCAACAACTTTAAATGAATACCGCGAACACATCGAAAAAGACGCAGCACTAGAAAGAAGATTTCAAAAAGTTTTAATAGTAGAGCCAACAGTTGAAGATACAGTAGCAATTTTACGTGGTCTGCGTAAACGCTACGAATTACACCATGGAGTAACAATTACTGATCCAGCTATAGTCGCTGCTAGCACTTTATCTCATAGATACATATCTGATCGACAATTACCTGATAAAGCTATAGATTTAATCGACGAAGCAGCTAGTCAAATTCGAGTGGAAGTAGATTCTAAACCAATAGAACTAGATAAATTAGAAAGACGTTTAATTCAATATAAAATTGAATTTGAAGCACTTAAAAAAGAAACTGACGAAGCTTCTAAAAAACGATTGGAAACCTTAGAAAAAAACATTAAGGATCTAGAAACAAACTATAAAGAATTAGAAGCTATTTGGCAACAAGAAAAAATTGCTCTAGAAGGCAGCCATAATCTACATGAACAATTAGAACAATTAAGACAAGAACTTAGCCTAGCTCAACGAAAAAATGATTATGCCAGAATGTCAGAAATTCAATATGGTAAAATTCCAGAAATAGAAAAAAAATTAGCAATTGCTAGTAATACTGATCTAAAAAATCTTAAATTACTTAGAAACAAAGTAACTGAACAAGAAATTGCTAATGTATTATCAAGAGCCACTGGCATTCCAGTAGGAAGAATGTTAACTGGAGAACGTGATAAATTATTAAATATGGAAAATATACTAGAAAAAAGGGTAGTAGGACAACAGACAGCAATTTCTTCGATTGCTAATGCCATTCGTCGTTCTAGATCAGGGTTATCGGATGCTGCTCGCCCCATTGGATCATTTTTATTTTTAGGACCAACTGGTGTTGGTAAAACTGAAATTTCTAAAGCATTAGCAGAATTTTTATTTGATCGCGAAGATTCTTTAATTCGTATAGATATGACAGAATTTATGGAAAAGCATAGCGTATCTAGATTAATAGGTGCTCCTCCTGGTTACATAGGGTATGAAGAAGGCGGTTATTTAACCGAAAAAGTCCGTAGAAAACCATATAGTGTAATTTTATTTGACGAAGTAGAAAAGGCTCACCCGGATGTATTTAATATTTTATTACAGGTTTTAGATGATGGTAGGCTTACCGATAATTTAGGCAATACCGTAGATTTTAAAAATACAGTAATTATTATGACATCCAACCTTGGATCGACCGCAATTCATGATATGGCAGAAAAAAATAATAAACAAAAACTTAAACAAACTGTTATGTCTATTGTTAATCAATTTTTTAAACCAGAATTTATTAATAGAATAGACGAACTAATAATTTTCGATCCATTAAACCTAACAGAGCTACGTAAAATTGTTGATCTACAATTAGAAAAATTAAAAATTCGCCTAAAAAATTTAGATATTACCTTATCCTTAACAGATAAGTGTAAAGATAAAATAGTATCTGTCGGGTTCGATCCAATTTATGGTGCCAGACCATTAAAACGTACAATTTCTCAGTTAATAGAAAATCCTCTAGCAGAGGGGATATTAGCTAATAAATTTACAAGTGGGAGTAATATTGTTGCAGACGTAGAAGGTGAGCAAATCGTATTGTTAGAAACGGGAACGAAATAAGCTCCGGCATTTACAAACTGCGGTCCGTAACTCGCATGCCCTCGGCATGCTCAGACAGTACGGTCCTCGTTTTGCAAATGAACGTAAATTCATAGTCATTAGTATTATCTACGCATAAGTTAGCATGATGTATAATTAACTTCTATTCTAGATCAAAAATGATAGTTATTGACTACTAATTTTATTTAAGTTGCAATAGGATTTAAATAAAATTAGTTAATATTATAGTTAGGTAAAAACATGTCAATACCAGTATCAAACATTCAAGTACAACCTTTTATTCCCGCATCTACCAAGCTACCAGAAGTAACATTTCGTGCATTATTTTTAGGAATTATATTAGCCATTGTTTTAGCAGCCTCCAGTACCTTTGTAGGATTAAAAATTGCAAGAACAATAGCAGCTTCAATTCCAGCTGCATTAATATCTATGCTAGTATTACGAAATTTTAAAAATGCCAATATCCTTGAAAATAATATGGTACAAACTATTGCCTCCGCTGGCGAGGTTGTTGCCGCTGGTGCTATTTTTACTTTACCTGCCCTGATAATTATAGGGTACTGGGAATCTTTCAATTATTTTCAGACTACGCTAATTACTATTATTGGGAGTGTTTTAGGTGTTTTATTTTCAGTTCCTTTAAGACGAACTATGATAGTAAAAGATAAATTACCTTATCCAGAAGGCATAGCAATAGGGGAAATTTTAAAAGCAGGAGAAAATACTCATAAACATTCAACTAAAGTTTTACTAACAGCCAGTCTACTGTCCGCCATAATTTCATTCTTGCAAACTGGATTTAAAATTATAGGAGAACAAATAGAATACTGGACCCAAGTAGGAACAACAAAAGTAGGACATAAATTAGGAGCAACTGCATTTGGCGGCAGTATTATGTTATCTCCTGTCCTAATGGCTGCAGGCTATATTGTTGGAATGAGGGCGTTAATTGCATTTGTAGCCGGTGGATTTTTAACCTGGGGTATTCTAATTCCTTTATTTGTTTCTATACATGGTTTACCCAATGCAAACGACTTGGGTGCAAGTTTAGCTATGGTACAAAAATTACACTTTCGTTATGTAGGAGTAGGTGTATTAGCAGTAGGAGGGTTGTGGAGCGTTATTAGTCTTATGAAACAAATTGTAAGTGCTGTTAAAACCTCTTTTACCTCCATGAAAAACAACAAAAGTGAATTTGCTGGCTTGTTAAGAACAGATCGAGATTTACCATTTAAATATGTATTGTTAGGTATTGGTAGCATTTCTATCCCAACTTTTATTTTGTTCTTTACACTTATTGAAAGTGCACATTTAGGATTAAATAGCGGTATATTTTGGGTAATAGTTTTATTTGCAACCGTGTTTTCTTTATTGATTGGTTTTATTGCTGCAGCAATAGCCGCTTATATAGTTGGTGTTGTAGGAACCACCTCTTTACCAATTTCTGGTATTACTATTGCCGCCATTATTGCTTTTGCAAGTTTTTTATTAATTATATTAAAACCTCATGTTGATTTTTCTATTAATACTGATGCAGCATTAAAAGCAGCCGCTATCGTAATTATTTTTGGTGCAGTAGTTTGTGTGGCTGGGTCGATAAGTGGTGATAATATGCAAGATTTAAAAGCTGGCCAGTTAGTAGGAGCAACTCCTTGGAAACAACAGTTAATGTTAGCAGTTGGGGCAATAGCATCTGCATTAGTTGTTCCGTTTATTTTGCAAACTACATTTATGGCTTATGGTATCGGTGATGTTTTACCTCGCCCAGGAATGAATCCTGAATATGCTTTACCTGCTCCTCAAGCAACCTTGATGGCTACCATAGCAAAAGGGTTCTTTGTTGGAAATTTGCCATGGAATATGATTATAATAGGAGCAGTATTAGCAATAGCAGCCATTACATTAGATGAATTTTTAAAAATCACTAAAAGTAAAACCAGATTTCCAGTGTTATTATTTGCATTAGGCATTTACTTACCTTTAGGCTATGTAACCGCATTTTTGATTGGAGGAATTATTCGCAGTTTAGCCTCCTGGAAACGAGGAGTAACAGTAGAATCTTCAGAAACCCTGGGGATCTTATGTGCTTCAGGCATTATTGCAGGAGAGGCTATTCTTGGAGCGCTTTTAACAATCCCTTTTGCTTACTATCAATCAACAGAAATATTTTCCTTAAAAATTCCCGCTTTAGTACAATATGAAACTATTTTGGGGATCATTTTATATATGGGATTATGTGTTTATTTATATAATCAAGCTAGAAGAAAAAAATAACTCTTAAGAACGATTACATCTTAAACGATTATTTAGAACACTTGCAATAAATGGTGAAAATGGAATACAGAAACTAATTATCACCCATTGTATTTGTCTTATAAAATCCGGCAAGTAAGATATAAATTTAATTGCAAAAAAAGCTTTAATAATAAATATGGCAACAAAACATATAACAGTTGCGAGAATTTTATTTTTTAAATCTTGAGTAGTATGGTATTTTGCAAAAACTTTTTTAGATGTTATCAACCCAATAATACTATAGTATGCCATCCATAAGTGTTCTACAATTCCATAAAAGACCGCTATATATATTATCAAGATGGTACTACAAGAAAAGATAATCAATTCTAATGATTTTTCTTTTCTACTTAAAAGTAAGCAATATGCGAATATTAACAAAACAGCAAAAAATATCGCTCCTAAAATATCAAAATAATTATGATATCCAACATAAATTAAACTTGAACCTATACAAATCAATAAAGTAATTATTAATGCTCTATATATAAGATTTTGTGTATTTATTAATAGCCATCCATACAAAACAACCGAAGATTGCATATGACCACTTGGAAAAGAAAACCCTTGTTTATTAATACTAGGAGATAATGGTACTCGAAAAATATTTTTAAGTACAAAATTAAATATGATACTAAATAGTATTAAGCATATAGCATTGTAAAAAATCTTTTTGTCTACCCAGATATATCCTAATATAACCAATGGTATTATAATTGTATCGTGACTAAAACTTAAAAAAAAACTAGCAATGCTATTCTTCATAATTTTTATTTAGTACTAAGAGCCAAAGCCAATTGATAAACCGCCATAGCATAGTTAATACTTTTATTATACCTAGTAATAACATAAAAATTATTAAATCCAACCCAGTGTTCTTTTTTTTGCTGATTATTACTATCTTCATTAATAAATTCTAATAATGCCGCTTGTTGCATTAAATCAATCTGTTTATTAGTTCTTACTCGTACCCCAATATTATTTAATTGTTGCAAAGAATACTTTGGCTTAGGATCGGATTTAAGATCAGACGAACTAACTATAAAATTTTTATATTCTAAATTACCAGGTCCAATTGTAACCATATTAGTTATAGGGTCATTTGGTTTCCAACCATGTTTATGAAAATAATTTGCAATACTACCTATAGCATTTTGCATATTATTTAGATCTTTAGTACCAATATTTCCAAAATCGATTGCATAAGCTCTATAACTGCTAGATATAAATTGAGCTGGACTCATAGCTCCAGCATACGAACCAGTAATATTAACCGGATCTAACTTTTCTTCTTTAGTTAACAATAAAAAATGTTCTAACTCTTGTTTAAAAAATTTTTCTCTTGGGGGATAATCAAAAGCCAATGTAGCTAATGTCTGTAATGTTGGAAATTTACCTACAATTTCGCCATAAAAACTCTCTACCCCTAAGATAGCTGTAATAATTTCTTTTGGTACCCCAAATTGCTGTTCTGCTTTTAATAAAGCATCCTTATGTTGTTCTATAAAAATTTTCCCTTTATTGATTCTTTCGTTCGATATTAATAATTTCTTATATTGACACCAAGATAGACTTTCGCTAGGACTAGATATTTTTTCTAATACTTCTTTATTAGTATTGTATTTGGTAAATAATATTTCTAATTGTTCTTTTTCAAAATTATATTTTTTAACCATTTCAACAATAAATTTTTGTACTTCTGGTTTCTTATTAAAATTATCAACATTTTTAGCATTAGCAATATATACGGTAAACAACCCATATAAAATTACAAAATAAATTTTATTTATTTTCATTTCTTTACCAAAATACGATGTGACTGAATAGACATTAAAATCCCACAATTAATCATAATGATAACTAACGATGTTCCACCATAACTAATTAGTGGTAATGGTACTCCAACTACTGGCAATATACCAGACACCATACCAATATTTACAAATACATATACAAAAAGCACCATAGCAATACTACCTGCTAATAGCCTGTTAAACGTATCTTGCGCTTTTGTACCTATATATAAACCACGAACTATAATAAAACCATAAATTAATAATAATACTATTGTACCAATTAACCCAAACTCCTCACTAAAAACTGCAAAAACAAAATCTGTAGCACGTTCTGGTAAATATTCTAAATGTGATTGTGTACCATTTAACCACCCTTTACCATAAATACCTCCAGATCCAATAGCTATTTTAGATTGGATAATTTGGTAACCCTTACCTAAAGGATCATTTTCTGGATTTAATAAAGTTAGAATTCTCCATTTTTGATAGTCTTTTAACATCATCCAAAATAATGGCATTGCCACCAAACATGCGCCTAACAGACTTAATACCTGTCGCCATCTGATTCCTGCAAAAAATATAACTAAAAATCCACTACTCATAACTAAAATTGCTGTCCCTAAATCTGGTTGCAATGCTATCAACAATGTTGGAATTAAAATATACGCCCCAGCTATAAATAAAACCTTAAAAGATGGAGGCAATATATGCTCGTGTAAAATTTTAGCAACCATCATTGGTACCGCTAATTTCATTAATTCTGCTGGTTGAAACCGAACTAAACCTAATTCTAACCATCTTTTAGCACCTTTAATGGTAATACCTGTACCAAACACTAATAATAAAATTATTAATCCAAATATATATAAAAACACAGCCCAATTCTTTAATACCCTTGGTGAAATATGAGCAACAATGATCATTAATAATACAGATAATAACATGCGCATAGCTTGCTTTTGTAATACTAAAATATCTGATTTAGCACTATAAAGAGCTAACAAACTAATAGTAAATAACAATAAAATTCCTATCAACATTGGTACATCAATATGTAATTTATTAACAAAACTATGCTTTTTGTATGAAGACATATGCATACTAACTTGCTGAGGAATTAATAAAAACCTTTGCTTAGTTTCTTGCATGCTGGATATTTACCTCCGGATTATTAACATTATGTAAGTTTTTTAAGTAAAAATTTATTAACTTACCAGCAACTCTACTACTGCCTTTTTCATTTTCCAAAAAAACTGCAATAGCTATTTTAGGATTTTCAACTGGAGCAAAGGCCATAAACGATGTATTGTCTCTTAATTTCTTTTTAATTTTATTTTCATTGTATTTTTCTCCCTGTTTAAGCCCAAAAAGCTGTGCTGTACCAGTTTTACCAGCAATAGTGATCCCTTTAGTAAATTGTTCTATAACATGAGCAGTTCCCATCTCGCTAGTAATTACTTTTTGCATAGCGTTTATTATAACATCCCAATTTTTATCATTGTTAATTTTTATATCATCATTTTCTACATAATTTGATTCAGGGATCTTAAATTCATCATTTTCCAATTTATACTTTTTAATAATTGAAACAGGTATCTTTTTACCACGATTAGCAATTATTGCAGCTACTTGTGCCATTTGAATTGGAGTAACTAAAGTATATCCCTGCCCAAGACCAGTATTCAAAGTTTCTCCAGGAAACCATGCCTGCTGTTTAACCTTATATTTCCAACTACGGGATGGAGCAATTCCAGCATTCTCTCCTTCGATATCAATACCTACTGGTTTACCAAGACCAAAACTACTAAATATTGCATGCATCCGATCTATACCAAGTCTATCGGCAACATGATAAAAATAAGTTCCACAACTTTGAGCAATAGCATTTTCTAAATTTATATAACCATGACCTTCTTTCTTCCAACCCCTATACAGTCTTTCATCATTTTTTAATTTATAGTAGCCTGGATCATAAATAGTATAATTAGGGGTTATTACATTCTTCTCTAATGCTTGCAATGCTATTAATGGTTTAAGAATAGATCCTGGTGGATATTGGCCACTAATTGCTCGATTAAATAATGGTTGTTCCGGAGAATTCTGCAAACCTTGGTAAGTATGTTGATCCATACCTCTAGCAAACAAATTTGCACTAAAACTAGGGTTGCTAAACAAAGCCAAAATTTCTCCAGTAGCTGGTTCTATAGCAACTACTGCTCCTTGGCTATCTTTTAACAACTCTGCTGCCATTTTTTGCAAATTAACATCTATTGTTAAATATAAATCTCTGCCAGCAATTGGTAAGGTTACGTCTAATTCTCGAACTACATAACCCCTAGCGTCCGTTTCAATTTTTTTAAAACCAGAACTACCACGCAATATCTCTTCAACTGTTTTTTCTATGCCTGTTTTACCAATTTGATGTATACCACGATACTTATTAACATCTATATTATTTTTTAATTCTTGCTCACTAATTTGACCAGTAAATCCCAATAAATGGGCTAATTCATAATCAAACAAATAATTTCTAGACAATCTAGCAACAATCTCTACATCATCAAATAAATGCTTATTAACTGAAAATTTTGCTACCTCTTCTTCTGTTAATCTTAGTTTGATCGGAATACTTTCTAAACGAGATTTAAAACGGTACAGTTTACGAAAACTTTGAATTTCTTGATCAGATACCTCTAAAATTTCTTGTACTTTATTTAAGGTATCATCTAGATTTAAAACATTGGCTGGAATTATTTCTAAACTATAAATTGGGGTATTATCTGCTAATAGCACTCCGTTTCTATCAAAAATTAATCCTCGCGGTGGATTAATTGGTACCACGCGTATTTGATTACTATGTGCTAAGGTTAAAAACTTATCATGCTCTATAACTTGCAAGTAAATTAACCGAATTAATAAAACTACAAAACAACAACCAATAATTATTACTGCGCTAACAACTCTATTGATATATAAACGATATTCATGAGCATGATCCTTTAAGTTGGTCAAATTTAACATTTATATTTAGTCCTATTTATTAGTATAATTATTATAGGACACTTAAGCGACTCTACATATGAAAATCTAAACATAAATCCATTATTAAAGACCATATATATTCACTATTACTACTACCATTAATTTTATTTTCTGTATCAAAATTTTTGATCGCTAAATCTATTTCACCTGCTTTGGGTAATAAATGATACATTTGATCTTTAATCTTCTGATTATTAGTTTTAGCTAAAATATTTTTGATCGCTTTAATAATAGCCCACAAAATTAATATCGTTTCTTGACCATGATTTTTTAAACTATTTAATAAATAAACTATTCTTTCTACATTATTACTTACCAAAGCATTTTGTAAATCAAAAAGAGAAAATTGTGATTCGTCTGAAATAAAATCCATTAAGATTTTTAGATCTATTTCTTCATTACTACAAGAAATTTTTAATTTATAAATACTCTGGGCTGCTGCCTGTAAATTATTTTGATACATGGTAATAAATTTTACTAATGCTTCATTACTGATTTTTAAGTTTGCTTGTTTAAATTGATCAACAGCCCATTTTTGCATGTCATTTGTAGATAGCTGTTTAGTTGTAATTACCGCACCAATTTTATTTATGGTTTTAAACCAATTAGTATTTAATGTTGTTTGATCTAACCTTTCCGCAATTAATATAATAACAAAATTATTTTGTTCTAAATCTAAGTTGTTTAACAAGTTAATTAATTCTTCTTGCTGTTGTTTAGTAAATTTTCCATTACCAATATTAATTTTTATTAATTTATTAATTTTTTTTTCACAAAATAAATCTAAATTAAATATTTCTGAACCATTAGTGTTTTTAAATTGAATAAACTGTAAAAAATTTGCAAAATAATATTTTTTTATACTATCTAAACTAGTGCTTAATCCTGTATAAAATTTACTAATTTTTTTTATAGTATCATTAGATTGCCAAATTTCTCCACCATAAATCAAATAAATTGGTTTTACTGGAACCGCATTGATTGGAGCATTTAACAACATTTGGATAATTGTCTTAATAATTCATTAACAATTTCTACAGTAAGTTCTTCACTAATAATTTGCTGTTGACTAGCATTACTTAATAAACGATTAGGAGTTACAGCATAAGTACGTGAACGATTAATCGTATTTTGTAACAATATTTTACCATTCTCTGCAAATAATTTATAGCTGCAAGAAGATGTTAGCCGATATTGACTAATCTGCCCTTTAGAATCATAACCTTGTATTTGTTCACTAATAACTGGATCATTAATCTCTAATATCGCAACATTTCTAATATCTGTATCTTTAATGTTTATCCCATTATTTTGCAAACTATCTTTTAATAAATTTTGAAAAGAATTATGTCCTCCAGGAATTATAGCTAAATTTTGTATAACCGGAGAAAACACATGCTTGCCTTGCAAATGAAAGCCACAACCAGAAAGTATACAAATTAAACTTAAAATACTAATTTTTTTCAACATATTCTAAACCACTATATTAATTAATTTATTTTTAACATTAATAATTTTTTTAATCTTATTATTATCCAAATATTTTTTAATATTTGGCAACTCAACTGCTAATTTTTCAATCTCATCACCAGAACAACTCTTAGCAACCACTAAATGTCCCCTTACCTTACTATTTACTTGTATTGTTACATTAATAGATTGATTTATTAATGCTGTTTGATCAACTGTCGGCCATGAAGCATTAACAATAGCTTCTTGAAAGCCTAATTCATTCCATAAATGATGCGTAATATGAGGCACAATGGGCGACAGCATTAATAAAATATTTTGTATAACCTCTTGCCGAATTTCTTGATCTATAGTTGTTACAATATTAAATTTATTTAGATAATTAATTAATTCCATAATTGCGGCAATTGCAGTATTAAAAGTATAACGACGATCTATATCATCTGTTACTTTTCTTATAGTTTCGTGTAATTTTCTTCTTAAACTGGTTTGTTCAGAATTTAAATTAACAAAATTATCTGGATTAACTTCTACTACACTATGTTCAAGATGTTTATGTACGACGCTCCATAATTTTTTTAAAAATTTAAATGCTCCTTCTATGCCTGCATCACTCCATTCTAAAGATTGATCTACTGGAGCTGCAAACATAATAAATAATCGCACAGTATCAGCACCATATTGATTAATTAAATTTTCCGGATCAACAGTGTTGCCTTTAGATTTAGACATTTTAGCGCCATCTTTTAATACCATACCCTGAGTAAGCAAATTAGTAAATGGTTCATCAGAATTTACTATACCACAATCTCGCATAGCTTTATGAAAAAATCTAGCATATAACAAATGTAAAATAGCATGTTCTATTCCGCCAATATACTGATCTACTGGAACCCAATAATCTGCACGTTGATCTAACATTTTATGATTTTGATCCCAACATGCGAATCTAGCATAATACCAAGAAGATTCTAAAAATGTATCGAAAGTATCTGTTTCTCTAGTAGCTGGAGCCTGACATTTTGGACAAATAGTTTGATAAAAATTAGGATCAGTTTTTAATGGGGATGTTTTACCTAATGCTACTTGCTCTGGTAATTTAACTGGTAAATCTTCTATAGTTACTGGCTGAATACCACAACTATCACAATATATTATTGGTATTGGAGCTCCCCAATACCGTTGCCTAGATACTCCCCAATCACGTAACCGATAATTAATTTGTTTACTTCCTAATTTAATTCGCTCTAAATCGTTTAAGATAGAATCAAATGCCTCTTCAAAATTTAAACCAGTATATTTACCAGAATTAATTAAAATATTCTTTTCTGTAAAGGCCTTTAAATTAAGATCAAAATCATCGCTAGCCTTAATAACTTGTTTAATTAATATATTATATTCTTTAGCAAATTCAAAATCACGCTGATCATGTGCTGGGACCCCCATTAAAGCTCCTGTTCCATAATCTATTAATGCATAATTGGTCACCCAAATAGGAACTTTTTCTCCAGTTAAAGGATGAACAGCTATTATCCCAGTATCCTGGCCTTTTTTTTCAAGAGTGGCTGTTACCATTTCTGAAGTGGCTGTTTTTTTACAAGCAATCAAAAAATCTTGTAATATAGGATTATTTGAAGCAGCAAATTTAGCTATTGGATGTTCTGCAGCCACTGCTAAAAAAGTTACCCCCATTAAAGTATCTGGTCTGGTAGTAAACACATGAATTTCTTGTAACAAAGGATCTGCTAACTTTGTTTTAAAACAAATATTAACCCCTATAGATCTACCAATCCAATTACGCTGCATAGTTTTAACTTGTTCTGGCCAACCAGGTAATTGATCTAAATCTTTTAATAATTCTTCCGCATATACAGTAATTTTTAAAAACCATTGGGAAATTTCTTTACGTTCTACTATAGCCCCAGATCGCCAACCTCTCCCATCAATAACTTGTTCATTAGCCAAAACTGTTTCATCAACTGGATCCCAATTCACCACTGAATTTTTTTTATAAGCTAAGCCTTTTTCGTATAATTTAATAAAAAACCATTGTTCCCAACGATAGTAATTAGGATCGCATGTAGCAAATTCTCGTTGCCAATCGTAACCAAACCCTAAACTTTTAAGCTGACCCTGCATATGCTTAATATTTTGATAAGTCCATGTAACTGGCAAAACATTATTTTTTATAGCTGCATTTTCAGCTGGCAAACCAAATGCATCCCAACCTACTGGTTGCAATACATTTTTCCCTAACATTTTTTGAAATCTAGATATTACGTCACCAATGGTATAATTACGGACATGTCCTACATGCATATTACCGCTTGGATACATAAACATACTAAGACAATAAAACTTTTTTTTAGTTTGCTCACTTGATGTTGTAAAAGTTTTGTTGGTTTCCCAATATTTTTGAGCTTCTATTTCTATTTCTGGTGGAATATATTCTGGCTTCATGAGGGCTTATTCTATTATATTTTAGGCCAACTACCAATGTATTTTTATAAAAAACACCATAATATATTAATTGCACATGAGTTTTCGGTGCTCTAAAAAACAAGGAGTGTTGTTTGAGCCTCCTTGGTCTCTAGTTGCTCTTTGCTTTGCGAAAGGCGAGTTTCACGTACTTGTTTTTTAGAGCACCGAAAGCTCATGTGCGATCAATATATAATGATTTATAATCCAAAAATTTGCTCTACGAACAGCCATAAATTATCCTTTAATTAGCCCCAATAATTAAAAAAAGGAACTATGGGAATGGCAACTCGATTTTTCTATTCATATGTTATAGAAATGTTGGGTAATTTAGATTATTGTTTTATTTCTAATGTAGATTTATCTGGCAACATTTTAAATGACATACATATAATCAAGTTGGTTGAATTATTAAGAAATCATCCTGAAGTTATTACTTTAAATTTAGCTGACAATGGTACAAGAGATGATGGGGCTATAGCTTTGGCTGAAAAAACCACTCTTGCTACTTTAAATTTACATGATAATGAAATAGGTTACGATGGAATTAAAGCATTATCAAGAAATACCACTCTTACTAATTTAAATTTATCACTTAATAAAGCAGGGAACATCGGGGCTATAGAATTAGCTAAAAACATTACTATTACTACTTTAATTTTATCGTATAATGAAATAAGAGATGATGGAGCTATAGTATTAGCAAAAAATACTATTATTATTAATTTGAATTTATCTGGAAATGAAATAGGAGACGATGGAGCTATAGCATTAGCAGCAAATACCACTCTTATTAATTTAAATTTATTGGATAATGTAGTAGGGAACATTGGAGCTATAGTGTTAGCAGGAAACACCACTATCACTACTTTAGATTTATCATATAACCCAATAGGAGACACTGGAACTATAGCGTTAACTGCAAATACCATTCTTACTACTTTACATTTATTTGGTATTAAGATAAGAGATGGAAGGACTATACCTTTAGCTGAAAATAGCACTATTACTACACTAAATTCAATCAATGACGAAACAGAAGATGATGAAACAGATCAAAAAATAGTATGGTATATAGAAACCAGATCTAGAAAACGTTATGAAGCACTAAAATGGGCAATGCAACAAATGCTGAATAATCAACATAATTGGCAAACACAACAAGTCCCTAATACTAAAAAAACGGCACAAGAAATTATTCAGCAACATAAAAATATCGATAATATTAAAATTATAATAGAAGGGATAAAAGCTCAGAATAATTTATTACTTGCTTTTGTAGGGGCTGGTAGATCTAAGAAACCTTTGGACAAATCTTTATCTGGTGAAATATCAAAATTCTTTTGGCCAGATTTAAGACGTAAAGACTTAAGTGGTAACAATTTAAGTGATAACGGCTTAAATCGTTATGAAAATATAGTTAAGCGCGTACTATCACCACGGTACTAATGGTGTAAGCCACTAAGGAATGTAAACGAAATAAGCTATGCAATTACACCTTTCACAATATTAAGTTAGTTATTGTACATGCGCTTTTTTATTAAGTTTTTTTATGATAGTATGACCTACATTGATTATGCAATAAAAATAACTTATAAAACATTCAATTCAAGTTAAACGACATAATCAACGGGGTTATTTAGATGTTTTATATAAAGGAGTTGATATAGTATGCCAAGCTTTAAAACAAATATTTTAAAAAAACAATTTACTGAACTTTTAACAACATGCAACATTCAAACTGAACCTGAAAAGGTATTAACTTTTTTAAAAAAAGCTAAGGATAATGCCCCTGATGATTTTTTAGATTTTCTTTTGTTTGATACAAGGATATTTGTTTTTTTATGCGATTACAAACAAAAATTAATGGATACTAAAGATGGTTTAGCTCAAGTTGGTGTTGATAGCGAAGATGAAGAAATAGATACTCAAGAAAAATTTAATGCAGTGTATGATAAACTTGAGCAAACATCAGAATTAGTAGAAGAATATATAACACAAATAAAAAATAATCATAAAAAAATTAATGATCAAATTAGTTCTAATGAAGAATTTCGTAAAAGATGGGATACAATTGCCACACTAACTGAAAAAGATATATGGTCAATATTATGCGGTAACCATACTATAAATGCTAAATATTGTATAGAAATTTTTAAAATTCTAGAAGAAAATGGATTACCATATGACATTATCAATTATGATGATGGCGAACAAGCAATATTTTGGACAGGTGAAACACGTACGAAAACAGCTATTAAAACTCATCAAATGGCCGGGGAAAAAATAATTGCAGATATAGATATTCCAGCATTAAACCATTGCTTTGGGCTTGCAAAAGATCAATTTTCATCAAAAACTTTAGGATTAACAAGTAGTGATCAGCAACATCATTTGTTCAGCAACCCTCAATATAAAACATATATAATGTTTTTATCTGTTAGTTTTGCTATGTTAGCTAAAAAAAGTCCAATTTATTTTACTCGTGCTCCACGACATACCGAAGAAGATGCAATACCAGTTGGTTCTTGGTTTTGGGAGTGTGAATTACCAATGTTAAGATACTTACAACAAATAGGAATAATTAAAGATATATTTGTAAATTATGTAAATAAAGAACAAGAACAAGAGGAACAACAAAGTTTTGATTATCCTAAAATACTCTTAACAAGAAAATATAGGTATTTTAACCATTCTGATCATACTGATAAACTTAATGGATTATCCGAACCATATGAGGAAGGAAAATATTTTCCGTTTTCTTGTGGATACCCTTATGATGCATCATTCAATAGACCAACCATAAGAATGCATGATTTGAAACTATGTATAACACAGTGGAAGAAATTATGTGAAAATAAGAAAACAAAGCAAAAAGGTACTCATATACCTATAACACTTTTATGGATGGGGTCAAAAAGTAAAAAATCTAAGACTACAAAGACCAAATCAGTGGTGTATACAGGATCATATTCTTCGGATTATTCTACAATGGGAGCATCACAATATTGGCCAAACAAATCATAGTAGGTAGGGGAAGATTACTTACAGTAATATCGCTTCTAATTTTTTTAAAGCATAAATATAACTAGCAGTTCGTAAATCTGTACTAAATTCTTTTGCCAAAATATAAACATTTTTAAATGCATTAACCATTTTACCTTGAAGCCTATTATGCACTTCTGGTAACTCCCAATATAATCCACTACGATTTTGCACCCATTCAAAATAGCTAACCGTAACTCCACCTGCATTAGCTAAGAGATCTGGAACAATAAAAATATTTTTTTTCTTTAAAATTTGTTCTGCTTCTTTAGTAATTGGCCCATTTGCTAATTCTACTATATATTTAGCTTTAATATTTGCAGCATTTTTTACCGTAATTTGATTCTCCATAGCCGCTGGAATTAAAAGATCCACATCTAATTCTAATAATTGTTCATTAGTAATATTAGGATCTGGTAATTTTCCAGTAAGTAGTTTACTAGCAATTAACTCTGGTATATTTAACCCTGTATGGCAATAAATACCACCAGTTGAATCGCTAACAGCTACTACATTAAACCCTTTCATACTAAGTAAATCAGCAATATGTTGACCAGCATTGCCAAAACCTTGTACTGCAATCTTAATATTTCTAGTGATTAATCTTTTTGCAACTATTAATTGTTCTATACAATAAAAACCACCTCTAGCAGTTGCATCATCACGCCCTAAACTACCACCTAATTCTATGGGTTTACCAGTAATAACTGCTGGTGATTTACAACGTTTAATTTGCTCATATTCATCTAACATCCATGCCATAATAGTTGGATTGGTATAAAGATCTGGAGCTGGAATATCAACATCTGGACCAATATGATCAAACACTGCTCGGATAAATCCTCGACTTAAACGTTCTAACTCTACATTAGATAATTTTTTAACATCAACTTTTACACCGCCTTTAGCACCACCAAAAGGTAGATCCACTACCGCACATTTTAAAGTCATGATTAAAGACAATACTTTTATTTCTTCCAAGGTAACGTAATGATGAAATCTGATGCCACCTTTAGCTGGGCCTCTAATATCACTATGTTTAACTCGAAATCCAGTAAAAATTTTTGTATCGCCATTATCCATACTAACTGGAATAGCAACTTCTAAGATTTGTTTAGGAATTTCTAAGGTTTCTACAACTTTTTTATGGATTTTGCCGACTACTGCAGCTTGTTGTAGATTTTCTAAAAATTCATTATAAATATTGTTATTTCGCAAAATTACTAATTCCTTCTAAAATTAAAATAAATACTCCAAATAATAAAATTACAATTATTAATGGTTTATTAACTGGCACTCTATATTTTACTGGAAGTTCAGTAACAATAGATTTTTGGCTACGAAGTTTATAAGCCATTAATGCCGGATAAATAATCATTATAATAGCAGAAAAAGCGCCAGCAAACCCCAAAGCTTTTAAAAATCCTTGAGGAAAAATTACCGCATACATAATTGATGGCAGAAATGTTAAACAACTTAAAAGTATTTTTCCTTTTCTGTTTTTAGTTATATTAAGGCCATCTGCAAAAAAATCAAACAATGCCCATGCAGTACCAGTTAAAGAACAAGCTAAAGCACAAAACGAAAAACTTACTAAAAAAACTAAAATTTTGGCATTTTGATGAGATTGTAACAAATAATTAATTAAGCTATCTCCAGGATTTTTATTACTATGTAACATACTAATTAATCCTTCTGTTCCAAAAACTGGCACCAACAATAAAATTACCAGCTCCCAAGCAATATAAACTATTAAAGGTATAATTCCTCCCAATATAATAGCCATTTTAAGTGGAAATATTTCTTCTTTTAAATAAAATTTTAAAGATGGAATTATTTCATGATATGCAAAAGTAGTAACAATTACTGGCAAAGAAAATAATAAAACTTTTAAATTAGTGTGAATAAATAAATTTTTTACTGGTTGTAATGCATGTGTTTTACTAAATACTATGGTAATACACAGTAACATAAAAGAAGCTATTACTATTATAGTCAAGATCCTATTAACTATCGCAACCCATTTAGGTCCAAGATCTATTATTACTACAAATGGCAACATAAAGATCAGTATTGCTATTTTAATATCAATAGGAAACAATCTTGTAATCATGGTAGCACCACCAGACGCAAATGCTGCCATAATAGAATACATAAATAACAAGCATATAACCCAAGCAATGTTCCTTCCCAACTTACCGAACATAGCGTTAGTCATCGAAATAAAATTAACTTCTCCAGGAAAAGATAAAGAAACTTCTAATAGTAACAAGGCGCTTATTGTCATTACTAACCAAACCACTCCAAAAGCTGCTAATGTTGGTAAGAACCCAGCTGCTGCGGTTTTAACTGGTACACCGATCATACCAGCCCCTATACAGGTGCCAGTAACTAAAAATACGCCTTTAAAATAATTATAATTTTTTTTATAGCTACTCAAAAAACCACCTTTGTTTTAAGGATTGTGCACGTTCCTAAGATCTACCTGAGTGAGCGGTTACCCTAAAATTAACTAGCACACAAAAGTCTTTTAGTTGAACATCCATCTATTTTACCAGTAATTAATGCTCTTCTTCCATCTCTAGTACTATGTTCTAATTTTGTCCACTCGTGGTAGCTAAAAGAAACCACTTTGTTACTTTTATCACTAAGCAATAGTTGATCTATAAGAAAATATTTTGACATAATAGTTCCACTATCCTTAACAGAAACAACTTGCCTAACTGGATCTGCTTCAATATCAAATAAAGAATGAGGTATACCATCTACTTGAATCATTAATTTAACACTTATACCTTCGAGTGTTATTTTAGCATCTACAGGAATAGTCCCTTCTGCCTCAAAAAATTCTTCTGAAATTGTTGCTATTTTTCCATTATAAATACTTTTAATACAATCTATAACTTCTCGTTGAAATTTACTTTCACTAGTAATGCATTTCGTAGAATCAACGATAGCACGCCGCATATTACTCAATGCACTTAAACAAATATGTTCTAGATTAAAATAATTTTTGAAATATTTGATAGCCATATGTCCTTTATTAAAAAATATAACATCATATTCATCGCTATCACTATTTATTTTTTTATTAACAATTTGTTGATCTATCTCTTTAAAAAACAAATAAAGTTCTTCAACTAATGTTTTTAATAAATTTTCATCAAATTTAAAACTATATGCAGCACTTAACCTTGCTAAAATAAATAACAAATTAGTTTTTTGTGGTATTAAATATTCATCTTTATTACGCAACAAATAATTACCAATCTTTATTGTAATGGTTTTGGCATATTCATTTATACTTGTTAAATTAATTTTTCCAGCAATCACGCCTAAAATACATAATAAAGAATTTAATTTATTATGTGATGCTTCTTCACTAGAAATTAAATTATCCAACATTTTAAAAACTTGATTTAATATTTTAATAAAATATTCTTCCTTGTTTAACTTTAAACAAGCCAAGTGTTTCACAAGCCTTGTTAACAAAAACAATGAAAACAAATCTCCATTAGCATTCAACATATTAGAAACTTCTCTTAACAAAACCCGTATATTGGTAATGTTTTCTTGTAATAAACTTAATTGAGCATCCTTACATCTTTTAAAATTTTCTGCTATATACTCTAAACAAAAATCGATGCTACTTAAATAAGATTTTCTATTAAAAGCAGTATATCTATTTACATTATTAAAAAATTCTACCATTAAAATAATTTTATATTTAAAAGTAAGATGCTTGTTTTCAATTGCACTATAAACTCTACCCAAATTAAAGCTAAAATCTTTATATTGTTTATCTTGAACAACACTATTATCTGTCGCTACTTTTTTCTTCTTTCTGTTGTCGTCAGGTTTTAATGTTAAACTACTATCAGTTAAACGTTTCTGGGTTATACTAGCACTAGGCTTTAATGTTAAACCACTATCAGTCAAACGTTTCTGAGTTATACTAGCACTAGGTTTTAATAAATCTATTTTTGTTTTTATTTTATTCTCTATTGCTAATTTCGCTTCATCAAATAACCGTTTAAGCTCACTGTAATATTGCTCTTGCGATGATATGCGATCTAAACATTTTTTTGCTCTATCCAGATACAAATTAGCTTTTTTTCTATATTCTAACAATTCTTTTTCTGTTAGCTTATTATCTTGGTCTTCGTCTAATGAACTAATAATCTGCTGTAGTTTTCTAATATATATATTAGAAAAATATAATTTACATAAAAGTTCATACGTTTTTACAAATTCTTCAGCACACATTATTCGGTCGTTAACTATTTGTGGAAAAATTTCTTCAGCTAAAGTTGTTGTACCTTGCGATATTTCTATTATAGTTTTAAGTATTTTTGCAGCTAAATAGCAATCAGTTTTTCCAGATATTAAAGAAAAATACGCCAAAGCAAGATCATTTTTACTATCATAATAATACATTAACCCAACATTATATTTAATTAAATTTATTAAATAGGCATCGCAAGAAGTTTCCCATAAAGCTAATAATGAGTATATTGCTTTATCTTTTTCTCCTTGTTCAAAATACAAATATGCTAGATTAATTCTAGGATTAACGTTCTCACAGTTAGGATCTACTTCACATGCTTCCTCAAAAAGTTTTTCAGCTTTTAAAAAATGATCTTGGCGTTCAATTTCATGCGCTTTATACATATATCCAAGATTATTTTTGGCTAAAGAAACAATTTGTTTATTGCAATCTGTTATTGAAGATTTTGTTTTTTCATAATATCCTATTATTTTTTCATAACAATAAGCAGCTTGCTCTAAATCTCGTTTGATTCCTATACCGTCTTCATACAGCTCGGCTTCCTTCAAAAATATATAGAGAGAAACATCAATAAATAACAATTTTTCTTCCTTTACTTTTTCTTCCACATATAAAGCAGCTTGTTTAATAAAATAAAAACTTAGTTTACCTAATCCTTTCTTAAGTGCACTTTTTTTTGTGTGTTCCTCTAAATAACCAACGCCAACTGCACACAAAACATTAGCATATTTTGCATGCAAAATTGATCGTTGTTCGACATTTAATAACTCTGAATGGTTATCTAATACTTCTTTTATTCCTTTTTTTAACATCTCTACAAGATCGTTTGTTTCTTTTAATAAAGAAATAGCGCAATATTCATTATATATATCATCAATAACACTGCAAATTTCATCTAACTTTTTTTGAACAAATTGTTTACTTGCTGTTTGTAAGAATGTCAGCACTCCTTTAATTAATGCCACTGTTATTTTTTTTTGTTGTTGCTTGCTTGATTTGTTTTTAAGTTCACTTAAAAATAATATGGTATTAAAAAGCACTGCCTCCCATCTAAAACCTTTGGAATGTTCAGCAAATTTATTTGGTGTTCCATTTTTGTGATCGCAAAACTGTTTCTGCAACAAACAAAAAAAACCATCACCAACTGTATCAGAAGCAACTATTTGCGCAATTTGTTTTGTTATATTTATATATAACAAAAGTCGCAACACCATTTCTTTATATTTCTCATTACAATTATCAAATCTAATGCTGTTTTTCAGACTGTCGGAAGATTTTTCTAAGGTTTTATTTAGATTATCTATACATAGTCTTAATTCTGAAGTTATTGTCTGGGAATTTCTTTTTAATTTACAATAAAGTTTAACAAAACTATCAAACATCATGAAATAAAAATCATTTTGTAAGCCTTGTATATTTATTTCCATTATATCAAGAAACTTTTGGTCTACACTTAACCTATGTTGTATTTTGATTTTATATAACATGCTAATTAAGTCTATTCTCAAATTAACATAATTACAAAACTCAACAAAATAATTAAGAATACTATTAGGCAAATAAAGTTTAACTGAATCTTTAGCTAAAAAAAATGAATATAATTTTTGTCTTAATTCATTAGCAGAACTGTTTTTATTTTCATACATTTCAACAAGTTCTAATTCTTTTTTACTTTTCATATGCCTATACCTTCTCTTAATGTTATTTATATTACATGAGAATATTCAAATTAAAAAGTGTATATGTATTATACACCTTTTAACTTGGGCAAGAATTTAAAAAAAAGTAACAACTATTTAAGCTGATTAATACACTCTAAAATTACAACTACAACTCCAAACAATACTACCATCCCTACTAACATTTTGTTTATAGGTACCATATATTTTACCAGCTTTTGATCGGTAACTGGGGTACAACGAAGTTTGTAAGCCATTAATGCCGGTAAAACAATCATTATAATAACCGAACATAACCCAGCTAAAACCAATGCTTTTAAAAATCCTTGAGGAAAAATAAGTGTATACACAATTGCAGGCATAAAAGTTAAAGCACCTAAAATTAATTTACCAACACTATTTTTAGCTATCTTAAACCCATCAGCAAAAAAATCTCCTAACGACCATGCAACCCCTATTAAAGAACTAGTAAGGGCACAAAATACAAAACTACTAAAAAATACTAACACCCATTTATTTTGATTATACTTTAATAGATAACCAGTTATGCTATCCCCAGGATTTTTATTTGCAGACAACATAGTTACTAAACTTTCGTCTCCAAATACTGGCACTAATAATAAAATTACTAATTGCCAAATAACGTACACTACAAATGGTATAGCACTACCTATTAAGATAGTTTTTTTAAGTATCGGCACATCCTCCTCTAAATAAGATTTTAAAGAAGGAATTATTATATGATACCCAAAAGTAGTAACTAATAATGGCAATGCAACTATTAAAACATGTACCGAACCAACTGTAGATAAATTTGCTACTGGTTGTAAGGAATGAGCACCAAATAATGTACTAACACATAATGCTATAAAAGAAACAATTAATCCTATGGTTAAAAACCTATTCACCAAGTCTACCCATTTTGCACCCAGATACATTGCTAATGCAAACGGAAAAAGATAAATAAACATTGCTAAAATTATATGCATTGGGCATAACTCAATAATCATAGTAACACCACCAGATGTATATGCCGCCATCATAGAATACATATAAAACAAATTGGCAAACCAAGCTACAGCTTTACCAGCTTTACCTAATGTTGCCCCAGCCATAGAAATAAAATTACTTTCACCAGGAAAACATAAAGAAGCTTCTAAAAATAACAAGGCGCTAATTGTCATTAATGTCCAAACTATACCAAACGCTGCAAGTGTTGGATAAAAACCTGCTGCTGCAGTTTTAACTGGTATTCCAATCATACCGGCACCTATAGTAGTTCCTGCAACTAATAGTATTCCACCAAAAAAACGATTCTTTACTGACATATATTTCCTTAAATTACCGAGAAGTTGTTGTTAAATGTATCTTTTTATACTTAATGCGATGAGGTTCTAAAGCAAGATTTCCTAATTTTTTAAGCCTATTTTGCTCGTAGTCTGCATAATTCCCCTCAAACCATGTAACTACACTATCTCCTTCAAAAGCTAGCATATGGGTGGATATTCTATCTAAAAACCATCTATCATGCGAGATCACCATTACAACCCCAGGGAAATCTAATAATGCTTCTTCTAATGCACGCAAAGTTTCTACATCTAAATCATTCGTTGGTTCATCCAACAATAAAACATTACCTCCACTTTTTAGCAATTTAGCTAAATGCACTCTATTGCGTTCCCCGCCAGATAGATCTTTTACCAATTTTTGTTGATCAGCTCCTTTAAAATTAAATTTACCAACATATGCTCGAGACGGAGTTTGATAAAGCCCTACAGTTATAACATCTAAACCATCAGAAATTTCCTGCCAAACTGTTTTATTATCAGTAAGATGATCTCTAGTTTGATCTACATAAGAAATATAAACTGTATCACCAAATTTAATAGTGCCTGTATCTGGTTGTTCTTTTTTAATAATCATTCTAAAAAACGTAGATTTACCTGCACCATTTGGTCCGATAATTCCTATAATTGCACCTTTTGGTACTTTAAAAGTTAAATTATCTATTAATACTAATTCTCCAAAACTCTTACTAATTTCTGATACTTCTAAAACTAAATCTCCCAATCGTGGTCCTTGGGGAATATAAAGTTCTTTAGTTTCACAGCGTGTTTGATATTCTTTGGAATTTAATTCCTCAAACCGAGATAATCTAGCTTTACTTTTAGCATGCCGACCTTTAACACCACTTCTTACCCATTCTAATTCTGCTTGAATGTTTTTTTGACGAGCTAGTTCCTGAGATTTTTCTTGACTTAAACGTTTATCGCGATCTTCTAACCATAAAGAATAATTACCTTCAAATGGTATAGCTCGACCTCTATCAATTTCTAAAATCCAACTGACCACTCCATCTAAGAAATAGCGATCATGAGTAATCATGATTACGGTGCCTGGAAATTCTTGTAAATGTCTTTGTAACCACGCAACGCTTTCTGCATCTAAGTGATTAGTAGGCTCATCTAATAATAATACATCATTCACCGACAATAATAATTTACATAATGCTATTCGACGTTTTTCTCCTCCAGATAAATCAGAAATTTTAGCATTCCAAGGAGGTAATCTTAATGCATCTGCTGCAATTTCTAAACTTCTATCTAAATCCCAAGCGTTAAACGCATCTATTTTATTTTGTAATTCACCCTGCTCTAGCAATAATGCATCCATTTGTTCTGGTGATAATTCTTCCGCAAATTTATTACTTATTTCGTTAAAGCGATCTAAAAGTTGTTTAATTTCTAAAACTGCCTCTTCAATATTGCCTCGTACATCCTTGTCTGGATTTAGTATTGGTTCTTGAGCTAAATACCCTACTTTAAGACCTTTTTTATAAACTAATTCTCCAGTAAAATTTGGATCGATCCCCGCCATAATTTTTAAAAGAGTAGATTTACCAGAACCATTAATCCCTACTACTCCTATTTTTGCCCCGTAAAAAAATGATAAATAAATATCTTCTAAAATTTTTTTATTAGCCGTTCCTGCTGCAACAGTTTTAGTTACTTTTTGCATAGTTAAAATAATATCTTGTTTAATGTTTTGGGTGCTCAAGACACTGCCTCCTGTAAAAATTTCACTTGCATTATATCCATTAATTCTATTTCTTTCATATTGGATTTATTAACCATATTAGCTTTGGGAATTATTGCCTTTTTAAAACCTAATTTAATTGCTTCCTTTAATCTAGCTTGACCATCTTGTACCGGTCTAATTTCTCCAGTTAAACCAACTTCTCCGAAAGCAATTAAATCTCTAGGGATCGGTTTACTTTTTAAACTAGATAAAATAGCTAATAATACTGGTAAATCTATTCCAGGTTCTGTAATTTTTACTCCACCTACAATATTAACGAAAATATCTTGGTTATATGTAATAATTCCACAATGACGATGCAATACTGCTAAAATTAATGCTAGTCTATTTGGATCCATTCCAACGCACAATCTTCGAGGATTAGCTAGATGGCTCTCATCTACTAAGGCTTGTATTTCTACTAATAATGGTCGACTACCTTCTTTAGTAGCCATTACAATACTACCAGATGCCGACTCAACATCTCTCGATAAAAATAATGCTGATGGATTATTTACGCCTTTTAATCCTTGTTCAGTCATCGCAAAAATGCCCAATTCGTTTACTGCACCAAATCGATTTTTTACTGCCCGCAATATTCGATAACGATTATCAATTTGTCCTTCAAAATATAATACTGTATCTACCATGTGCTCTAAAACTCGTGGTCCTGCTAACGAACCATCTTTAGTAACATGGCCAATTAAAATAACTGCGACTCCAGTTTTTTTTGCAAATTGTACTACTTGAGCAGTTGCTTCTCTAACCTGGCTAACTGAACCTGGTGCTGCTTGTAATAATTCGGTATAGATAGTTTGCACCGAATCTAAAACTATTAATTTAAGTTGTAATTCCGAGGCTATTTGTAGAATCACTTCCACACTAGTTTCGGCTAATAATTTTAGATCTGATTTAATAATACCTAAACGATTGGCACGTAACTTTACCTGGGATAATGATTCTTCCCCAGTAACATATAGGACTTGGTGTTGACTACTAACATTTGCTAATGCTTGTAATAAAATGGTTGATTTACCAATACCTGGATCCCCACCAATTAAAATCACCGAACCAGAAATGATTCCTTTACCACCCAAAGCTCTATCTAATTCTGATAACCCAGTACTAAAACTAGATTGTTCCCCAATTTCTATTGCACTTAGATCTGTAATACCTGTTTGTTCACTTAATCCAGCAAAACCGGCAAATTTATTATTTTTACCAGTGGTAAGTATTACTTCGCTAATAGAATTCCAAGCCAAACAATCGGTACATTGCCCAGACCATTTATGAGACACCGAACCACATTCGTTACAACTATAAGCAGCTTTTAATTTTGTCATATGAGCTTAATTTTATTACACTAACCGCACATGAGTTTTTAGTGCTTTAAAAAATAAGGAGTGTTGTTTGAGCCTCCTTTGGCCTCTAGTTATTCTTTACTTTACGAAAGGCTAGTTTCACGACTTATTTTTTAGAGCACTGAAAACTCATGTGCAATCAGTATATATAACGTTGACCAAAAATACAGCTAAGTGAAGAAAAATCAATGTTATTAACCAATTAATAACATTAGTATAGTTATATATCAAAATTAGAGCTAAATAATTGGTTAATTTTGCCGATAGAACTAGCATTATGGAAATCGCTAAAGAGATTTTAATAAATGCTTTTCTAGTGTCTACTACTGACTTTCTTTATGATTATATTCCAAAAAATAAGGTTCAATTTGAATTTATTCTCAACAATAATCTTGAACTATTGGATTGTATAAAATTACAAACAGCTTCTTCTAAAAAGAATTTTATAGTAACCGAAATAGCCAATCTTAAAGAAATTTATAATTCTTTATTTGAAATTAACCATGTCCGGATAGATCCACACCAAAGTAATTTTCAAATTATCTCAAAATTTACTAAAGTTCTAACTGATCTTGGAGTCCGGATCCATAATCCACCTAGCAAAGATTCTTTGGCCCTTTGTTTTAGGCCATTAGGAGAAATTAAGGATAATGTACGATTTTATATTAAAGAAGATCATAATGTGGTTTTTTTAGCCAAAACTGCACGCCCAAAGTTAATCCGCGGTAATAGGCCTTAAAAATTCTTGTTTAATAACTCCACAGTTTATGGCGTAACCTATAACTACTACCACCTGTAGATGATGCACTTAAGGTATCTTCATCTCTAGGGTTTGAAGCTGTTGAATTAGATGATTCAATATAACTTGGTTCAATATTACCTTGATTAATATTAATTGGATCATTAATGGAACCTTTCTGCTTTAAAAGTCTGGCATTATATTGAGATAATATAGCTCCATCTAAATTAGCATTATTTGCATGTAAGGTGCTTTGACAACTTGACCATATTAAAAATGTTTTTTCTTGTTCTTTTTTCCAAAGACGTACCGAAGAATCTCCCCCTCCTGTTGCTAATAATAGATCGTTTGATACTTCTCTCCAAGCTAAACTAAAAATTGGAAAATTAGTTTGTATTATCTCTGAACATGGTACTTCATTATGTTCCATCGAATTTTCTTCTTGAATTTCTATATTAGATAAATCCCAAATGCGTATGGTGTTGTCTTTACTCCCAGAAGCTAAGTATCTACCATTTGGACTAAATGCTATACAAGTCACTATATTAGTATGTCCTTTTAAAATAAATTTACAACAACACTGATCTAATGCCCATATGCGAATGGTGTTATCATCACTCCCAGAAGCTAAATATTCACCATTCGGATTAAAAGCAATACTATTAACACTACCAGTATGTCCTTTACACTTATATTTATTATTAGGTTGTCTAAGATCCCAAATACGGACGGTTTTATCATAACTTCCTGAAGCTATTTGATTACCAAGAGGGCTAAAACTCACACTAGAAATTAATTTATTATGCCCTTTAAAAACATTTTTTTGACTAAAACTCTCAAGATCTAATATTTTAATCTGTGCATCATCACCACCAAAAACTAATTGATCACCATCAGGATTAAATGCAATACTAGCAACAAAGTCATTGGCTTGCCATGTTGAAGTATTTTGATAACAAGATTGCTGAACCCCACGACTAAAATCTACAACATTCCATAATCTGATAGTTTTATCCCAACTACCAGTGGCTGCCTGATCACTTGTTAAATTAAAAGCAACACTGGAAACTACATTGCTATGCTCTTCAAAAATATGTTTATTACAAAATCTCTGTAAATCCCAAAGACAAACTGTTGTATCATAACCACCAGAAATTAATTGGTTACTAATTGCACTAAAAGCAACACTAGAAACTGGTTTAGTATGCCCAGGAAAAGTATGTCTATAATAAGATTGATTAAGATCCCAAAAATTAACTATTTGATCCACACCACTAGCAGCTAATTGATTACCACGAGCATTAAAAACAATATTACGTATAGCTTCGGTATGAGACATAAAAGTATGTTTATGACTAAGTTTTGATAAATCCCAAAAACGAATTGTTTGATCAGTGCTTCCAGATGCTAAAAAATCACCAATTGGACTAAATGCAATACTGTTAATAGCACCAGCATGTCCTGTAAAAGTATATTTATGACGCAATTGATTATAATCCCATAAACAAATGGTTTTATCATAACTACCAGATGCTAACAAATCAGAAGAAAAGCTAAAAGCAACACTAGATATGGGTTTTGTATGCCCTCTAAAAGTATATTTATGAGATAATTGATTATAGTCCCAAAGACAAACAGTGTGATCATTACTTCCTGAAGCAAAATATTCTCTATTATGGCTAAAAGCAACTGTATTAACAGAATCCGTATGCTCTCTAAAAACATGTTTATAGCTTGTATTTTTAAGTCCAACAAAACTACGACGTATTTGTCTTACATCCCATAAATAAATAGAATGATCTTGACAGCCAGAAATCAATTGTTGACCTAACTTATCAAATGCAACACTATAAACTGTACCTCCATTTCCAGAAAAAGCATTGATATGGCAAAATTTCTTTAAATCCCAAACCATAACCATATTATCGCTACCACCAGAAGCTAACTGAACTCCTGTATGATTAAAAACAACACTATTAACATTACCACTATGAGCTGTTAAAGTTCTTATTTCTTGTAAGGTTTCAGCATCATATATAATAATTAAATTATTACTAGTAACAGCAAAATAACGGCCATCTGGCGAGTAAGAACATGAATAAGCAGGACTTGATAATTTTAAAAAGGCTCGTTCTCCAAAAACCACTCCTTGCATAATGGCGTTTTTAAAATTAGTTTCACGTAACCATGAACAATAAAAATTTACATTACTTAAATTAGCATCTTCGAAATCAGTGTGATCAAATATTCCATAACTAAGATTAGCATCTGTTAGATTTACTCCTTTACAATCCTTAAAACTAAATGCTATACCAGCAGCACTTAAAATAGTGGCAGCATTAGCTGCAGCTACTTTTAAAATCGGATGTTCTTTAGAAGCTAATATAATATTAAAAAGTTGCTTTTCGAGCCGCTTAACAAAATGACTAGTACGAATCTCAAGTTGATCTATTATAAAATTTAATATAACTTGATTATTAATTATACTTTTTTGTTGTAAAGAACAATTTAGTAGAAAATTATATTCTAGATTAGAATTTTTTAGATCGTCTAAAATTTTTTGGGCAACAAAATATTCTTGAAGTGTTCCATGAATAAATAAATAATTTTCTCCGACTTTTTTTAAAGGACAGCCTTTAAATCCCAATTCTAAATCCAGATCTGGATCTATTACATGTTCTGTTGGATTATTAATAATATAAGTATCTTGTAAAAACATATAAAATGCCAATTTTTTGGCATATTGTTCAAAAATAAATATAATGTCTTGCTTTGGATTTTCATATTTACTTAAATCAAAATTACCTTGTATAACTCGTTCAAATTGATCACTAAACCGTATATCAAGGAATTTTTGATAAAGTGTCTCAGCAGTAATTTTACGAATAGATTGTTCGCATAATTTTGGCAATATTGTTAACAACAAATGCAACACAAAAGGTTTTTTTAAAAAATCCTTAACCACAACAAATTTATGAATATTTTCCTGGTATTCTTCAAAACTCCAATCTGATTCATTAAACTTTGAGTCACAAAATTCCTGAATATAACTAGCTATTTTATTATCATTAAATAACATTAAAAAACTTCTTTGGCAAAGAGCAGCATTTTCAGCAAAACTATTATCTGGATGAAAGGGATCTAATAAATGTTCATCTTCAATTGTTAGACATTCAGTTCTACAACATATAATTATTTTACCACGCCATTTTTGTGGTTCATTAAATTGATATTTTTTAATTAACGGTAGTTTATCAGAAATAACATCATAACCATCTAAAATAAATAAAAATCTTTTTTTACGTTTAAGTTTAACAATGGTTTTGCTAGGTATACCCTTTAAAATTAAAGCTTTTTCAATTAAATCTGTTACTTGATTTAAATTACCAAGTGGTGGTAGAGAAATAAAAATTGGAATTAACGCACCATCTTGATAAGTATTCCATAAAGTTTGTTCTAAATACCTACCAAATAAACTTTTACCAGATCCTGCGTCACCTTCTAAAATCCAAACTTCTTTAGATGGATCATTTAAAAACAAATCCACCTTGTCTTGTAAAAAATAAGTTTGGTTATTATTTCCTACACTACTATAATCTGATCCCTCCATATTAACGTATAGCGATAAACCTTGGGACACCATAACATCTTGTTCACATTCTAATTGGGAGATATGTTGTAAAGTTGCCATTGCCCAAACTAGGTCCTTTTGGTATAATTTTAATCTTTGGCTAGTATCTATTTTGGGTGCTGAAATAAATTTAAAAATGCCAAGTGAACGTTGACTATCATCACCTATTTTTTTTAAAGATAAAATATATCTAGGTAATACTTGAGCAGTCTGAAATGTTACAAATTCTTGATAAACTGCAGTTTGTCCTTCCTTTATAGGTAAATAAGTATCTTCTGTACCAGCATCATGTTTCTCTTGGCTCTCTGGGGCTACCGCTATAAAATGGCTATCATAATTTTGATAATTAGCATGACCTTTAAGTTTTTCTAAATCACCATGAACGACAGGATAACTGTTTTGTGTTGAATACCAACTTAATAATAATACTTCATTACCCTTATTATAACCAGAAGCATATACCCTATAAGCATATTCTGCACTGTTACTTCCATATAAACCTTTACCAAAATAACCAGAATCTACTATTGCTAAACTAGCAAATCCAGCTGCAGCAATCCCAGAAGCCTGATTCGGCCCGGTACCGTGCCACAATGGCATTAATTTTACTCCAGGGACCAAAATTGAAATATAGCTGTTTTCTTCAAGCATTTGGTTAACTTGTGCTCTTAAAGTATAATTAGCGTCAATTTGCCAACGTGGTTGATATTCTATATTAGTAGCTCTATCACTTAACAATACCAAATTAGCATTAAACGCTTGTTCTGCTGCTTGATCATATATAAGATATATTTCATCAACTTCATAATTTTCGACTGGTGTTTGTTTGTACAATTTAACCACAAAATCATAATCAGAATCACTAGGTTGTAATGGATGAATTTTATAAGCACCTTTATCACTCCAATTAGCAGAATATCGTAATTTATTATCATATCCCCACAGCTTTAATTTACCACCTGGAGTAGGTAGTATTCTTAGATGCTTTTGAAAAATTGCCGAACTGGAAGAAAGAGATTCTTTTTGGTTTTGTTCACAAGCTATTCTATAATTTTCGCTTGGCAACTGTATTGGTAAGATTATTTGCAGTTCAGCATGAATTTTTTGATAGTATTTTGCTACCGAACTTGTTACATGTTTTTTATCAAAACGTTTTTCTTGCTGCAAAAGTGTACCGTTCCCAGTATAAAAAAACAGATCGGAAATTTCTAACATTAACTGTTGTTGCCCTAAAACTATAATTTTTCCTTTAAATCCACCAAAATGATTAAAATGATTGCTTTTAATTAAAGTAGTTTTGTGCGTTAATTCATCGTATCCATCTAAAATAAATATCCATTGTTTATATTCTTTTAGATCAACAATTTCTTCAATAGATAATCCTTGTTTTTTTAAACAATCTTCTACTAAATTTTCTGTTATGTTAACCATATCAACTTGAGGTAAATATATATATAATGGGATCAGTTTACTTTGTTGATAAATATTCCATGCTTTTATCTCTAAATAACAACCAATAATTGATTTTTCTACTTTAGAATCTGCAGTTAACAATAAAACTTCTTTGTTTGGGTCAAGCAAAAATGCACTAAATATACTGTCAATCGAAACATCACCTTGCTTATCAAATATTTCTAAACTGTTACCAGGATTTACTAAATCTTCAACAATTTTTACACTATCTACTAGACCAAAATCATTAAAAAAAGTTAATTGTTGTTCAATTTTTTGCTTACTTTTTTTATACATAGAACTAATACTATAAGAAAAATCTTGTTGAAAGATTAATGAATTTTGTCTTAAGGAATCAATGTGCATATGCTCAATTAAATATCGCATATTATTAAAAGATTCTTTTTCCATTCGATCTAATGCAATTTCTGGCTCTATATTAGTTAGAGTAACCAAGTATCTCGCTAGTATTTGACTAGCATCAAAAACTACCGCTTGATAATGATCATTACTATCCACACACTTAGCAATATTAAAGTCTTCTCCTATTGGAGCAAAATGCATATCATAGTTAGCGTAATGTGGTTCTCCCTTAAGTAGTGGTTGAATATAACCATTGTTAGCACTAACTTCTTTATAGATATATTCATAAATTTTTTCGTTAATGGAATCTCTAGGTAGAAAATTACCATCAAATTCTAATTCTGTAGACTTTAACCTACTAGGAAAATCTTTAGACGTAACTGTTACAACATGATTATTAATTAAATTATGATCTATTTTTAAACTGTAGATTATAGTAAATTGTTCGCTTAATTCAGGTTGTTTTATCTCTTGTTTTATAATAACAATTTCTTTACCATTTTTAATCTCTTCTAGATCAATTGGTTCTTTGGTAGTCAAGCGGATCAGCCAATTACGATCTGGTTGATCGCCATTAGCTATGGGGTATACTACTTTACCTGCATACCAACTAAGCATTAGTAAAACTTGTTTTTCTGGACGTCTTTGTTTAACAATATTATAGGCTGATCTAGCTTGACTGACACCAAAATAACCTTTCCCTAATAATGAATCTTTACTATAAGCTAAATCTTCAAACTTAGCTTCATCTAACTCTAAAAGACTATTTACATAAACCCCTTGCCATAATGGTAATAATTTAACATGCTGGACATCAGTCGAACGATATCTTAACTCCGTTAAATAATTTCTAGTAATTTGATGTGCAACATTATATGTATATATTTGTCCTCGCTGTGATTTAACTGCTTGATAAATAAATTTATAAATTTTTTCAATATTTTGTTCACCATTTATAAATAAAAGATTATTGTCAAATACTAACCCTTCTAATATGGTTAATATTTCTGGATCTATGTTTGGCAAATTTTGTATAAGGAAGCTTTCAATTTGATCATAATTTTTCTTTTTATAAACAACTTTAAATTGATTACTACCTTTTCTTAATATAGTAATTTCTTGACCTTTTTTAACTGCAGAAAAATCATTTTCTTCTTGAGCCAACAATCTAATGGTACACTTTCCTAATTTCCATTTTGGTTGATGCACTAAATTGCCATGCTTTTTTTCTAATAGATCTACACCAGCAATAAACGTTTGTTCTTTTACGTTATCAAAAATTACAGCGACTTCAGCTACTTCATGATTAGGTACTGGATATAATTTATAAATTGATTCTACAAAACTAAAATCTTCTTGACAGGCGTTCAAAAGATGTAATTTATAAGTACCTTTATCAATCCAATCCGTGGAATAATGTAAGTTAGCCCTAAATCCCCATAAATGTTCTAACCCACCAGGAGGATCAGGAAAACCTAATGGTACACTTTCGGTCTCTCTAAGCATGCTACTAGATATACTAGTAGATCTAGATTTTATTTTTGCTACAGTATTACTAACTAAATTGTCACGAGGTGAAGTGCCTCTCGGCGAAGTACCTCTTGGCGAAGTACCTCTTGGCGAAGTACCTCTCGGCGAAGTACCTCTCGGCGAAGTACCTCTTGGCGAAGTACCTCTCGGTGAAGTACCTCTTGGCGAAGTACCTCTTGGCAAAGTACCTCTTGGCGAAGCACCTCTTGGTGAAGTACCTCTTGGCGAATTAATAACTAATGGTCTTTGTTCTAATACCCATGGTATATATGATGGTAGACATAATCTATTACCGCTACTTAAAGGACCCAAACCAGATGTATTTCTGGTGGTTGATCTCATACTAGGACTACCATCTGGCGATCCATTCTCCAGATCACCAATAATAATAGTTGGAACAATACTTGGTGTTCTATTTACTTCTCTAGATTTTTCATATAATTCACTAAGTTTAGCATGGGCTTCTTCGCTACCTAATTTCTTCGCTTCCTTATAGCAAACTTCCGCATGAATGAGATCTGTTTGATGTAAATATAATTCAGCTTGCTCTAAATAACTTTTTATAAGTAATTCTTTAACTGCATGTATTTCTATTCCTGCATCCCGCAAAAAAATTATTACGGCTTTATAGGTATCTATAGCCTCTTGTTCTTTGCCTCCTCTTATAGCTTTTTTAGCACGAACTATACAATCTCTAGCAAGATTAAATAATCTTGTAGATGCTTCTTTAGGACTTACAGTATTACGTTTGCAGCAACCATTACCCATGGCTACTTTAGCGGCAGAAATACTTATCTACTTGAAGCTAAAACGGTAAGACTAAACTACTAAATTTTCTTCTTCTGCATCTGGATCTATCTTGGTAGATTTAGTTGTTTTTGTAAGATCTAAATTTTCTTGCTCTATCTTGTTACCTTTATTAATATTATTATCATTGTCCCTAGAAACATCAGCCCAACCTTCAGGATCTCGTGGTTCTTTGCCATCCATAATATCTGCAACTTGGTTAGCATCGATAGTTTCATATTTTAATAAAGCTTTAGCCATAGCATGAAGTTTATCCAGATTAGCTTCTAAAATCCGTTTAGCATTCGCGTAACCACGATCAATAATTTTACGTACTTCTTCATCAATAACCTGAGACGTACTTTCGGATACACCTTTATGTTTGGTAACACTATGACCTAAAAATACTTCGCCTTCTTCTTCACCATAAGTTAATGGTCCTAATTTTTCAGATAATCCCCATTTAGTAACCATGTTACGACAAATTTCCGTAGCTACTTTAATATCATTAGATGCACCGGTGGTTACATAATCGTTACCAAAAATTAGTTCTTCTGCAATTCTTCCACCAAATAAACTTGCTACTTTACTCTCTAATTGTTGTCTAGTTTGACTATAACGATCTGCTTCTGGTAAAAAGAATGTAATACCCAATGCTCTACCTCTAGGGATAATTGTTACTTTATAAACAGGATCTTCACCCGGCATACTAAGCCCTACAATCGCATGACCAGATTCATGATAAGCAGTTAAAGTCTTTTCTTTTTCACTCATAGCTAAAGATCTACGTTCTACTCCCATTAAAATTTTATCTTTAGCTTTTTCTAATTCTTCCATAGCAACTACAGATTTATTGCCTCTTGCTGCAAATAGTGCTGCTTCATTAACTAAATTGCTTAAATCGGCACCAGAGAGCCCAGGAGTCCCTCTAGCTATTACTTTTGGATCAACACCTTGATCGGTTAATACTTTACGAAGATGCACTTTTAATATTTGTTCACGACCACGGATATCTGGTAAATTTACTACAACTTGCCTATCAAACCTACCAGGACGCAATAATGCTGGATCTAAAACATCTGGTCTATTGGTAGCTGCAATAACAATTACACCTTCGTTACCATCAAAACCATCCATTTCAACCAATAATTGATTAAGGGTTTGCTCCCTTTCATCATGCCCACCACCTAAACCAGCACCTCTGTGTCTACCCACTGCATCGATTTCATCAATAAAAATTATACATGGAGCATGTTTTTTAGCTTGATCAAACATATCTCTAACTCTTGATGCTCCAACACCTACAAACATTTCAACAAAATCCGATCCAGAAATAGTAAAAAACGGTACCCGTGCTTCCCCTGCAATCGCTTTAGCCAACAAAGTTTTACCAGTTCCAGGTGCCCCTACCATTAAAACGCCACTAGGGATCCTGCCTCCTAACTTATTAAATTTACTAGGATCCTTTAAAAACTCTACCAATTCCTCAACTTCTGCCTTTGCTTCTTCTACACCTGCAACATCTGCAAAAGTAACTTTTACTTGATCTTCTCCCATTAACCTAGCTCTACTTCGCCCAAAAGACATTGCACTACGACCACCACTGCCACCTTGCATTTGGCGCATAAAGAAAATCCAAACTCCAATAAATAAAATAACCGGGAACCAACTTATAAAAATATGTAACAACATGCTTTGTTGTTCTGGTGGTTTAGCTCTTACTACTACATCATATTTACTGATCCATTCGTCTAACATTACTAAGTCTGGTTTAGCAGGGATATCTGTAGAAAATAGTTCTCCACTACTAGTAATACCATCTATAGTTTGGGTATCTATAGTAATTTGTTTTACCTCTTTGTTATGAACTTTTTCAATAAATTGTGAATAAGCTAATTTAGTAGGTTGTACATATTTTGGACCAAAATTACTGAACACTACCATAAGGACCATGGCAATGATCAACCATAACATTAAATTTTTTAACATATCACCCATAATACCCTTTCGCTAATACATAAACCTCTCTGGATGTTGATCTAGAAGATTTAGGTTTACAAATTATAACTTTAGCAAAACATTCTCTTAATAAAGTTAAATATTTATCAAAACCCGTTCCATGGAATAATTTAATTAATAAATCCCCTTCTTGCTTTAACAAACACTTTACCAGGTTTATAACTGTTTCAGATAAATACATTGCTTTTGGAATATCAACTGCCCATATACCACTTAAATTTGGAGCCATATCTGATAAAATCAAGTCTATTTTTCCTTCAGCTAAATTACAAATTTGTTCAAATGTTTCTGTTGTAGTAAAGTCCCCTTGGATAATATCGACATTTTTTATTGGTTCTATAGCTAAAATATCCACAGCTATTAATTTACCGTTAAATTTAATCTTTTCTATAGCTACTTGTGACCAACTACCTGGAGCCGCTCCTAAATCAATAACTTTCATCCCAGCTTTTAATATACTATATTTTTGTTGTATTTCTAACAGCTTATATGCTGCTCTAGAACGATAGCCATCTTTTTTAGATTGTTTAACAAATGGATCCTTATCCTGTCTTTTTAACCAAATTCTACTACTCTTTTTTATGTTTGTTTTACTCAATCTTAACTCTAAATATACTCTACTTTTTCTATTTCATACTGCACTATACCAGAAGGAGTTTTTACATCAACAAAATCCCCTTCAAATTTACCTATAAGGGCCCTGGCAATTGGGGAACTAATAGAAACCTTACCTTCTTTTAAATCCGATTCACCATCCCCAACAATTTGATAAGTAACTTTTTTCTCATGTTTTTCGTCATCCGCCACCGTTACCAAAGTAATGGTCGAACCAAAAATTATTTTACCATCATTTTCTATTTTACTAACATCTATTACTTGACTATGAGCTAACTTATATTCTATTTCAATAATACGACCTTCGATAAACCCTTGTTGCTCTTTGGCAGCATGATAATCCGCGTTTTCTTTTAGGTCACCATTAGCTCGAGCATCAGAAATAGCTTGTATAATTTTGATCCTAGCTTGAGTTTTTAAATAATGTAATTCTTCCTTTAATTTGGTGATACCAGTGATAGTCATAGGAATAGTCTTTACACCACTCATTGTTTATATCCTTTAATTTGAGTAAAAATATACAAAAACTTGAAAAATTTTGCGGGATTAAAAATATTCTCTTAGTTCTTTACGTAAATCTATAATAGCTTGTTGCTCTAATTGTCTAACACGTTCTTTAGAAATTCCATATTCTACTGCTAAATCTTCTAAGGTTACTTTTTCATCATTTTGCAACCATCTTTTATGTAAAATATTTTGACTTCTAGGATCTAATTTTAAAATAGCATTATGTAATTTAGAAAATGCAATTTTTTCCCACTGAGATTTTTCTAACACTATCTCTGGATTAAATCGGCTATCTGTCAAACAAGTTGAATCCATTAAATCGGTTGCCGTTAAATCTTTTGATAAATAATTCGCTGGAATTAAAGATTGGTCCGAATTAACTCCTGATTTTGCTAACCCATCAAAACAATTATCTTTACTAAACATACGCATTTCCATTTGTTTAACATCTTTTGGCTTTACTTTTAAATCAAGGGCAATTTGTTTAATTTCAGTATTATTTAACCAGTTAGGCCCTTTTTTACTACTTCTTAATTTAAAAAATAATTTTCTTTGAGCTTTGGTGGTTGCTATTTTTACAATACGCCAATTTTTTAAAACAAATTCGTGTATTTCCGCTTTAATCCAATGCAAGGCAAAAGTAACTAATCTTACTTTTTTGTCTGGATTAAATTTACGAATAGCCTTCATAAGACCAACCGTGCCTTCTTGAATTAGATCAGCAAGTGGTAAACCATAACCTAAATATTTTTTGGCTACTTTTACTACATAACGCAAATGCGCTACCGCCAATTTGTGTGCGGCTTGTAAATCTCCATGCTGCTGTAATCTTTGAGTACATTCAAATTCATCTGCCTCATCTAGCATAGGTATATTATTGATATATGCTATATAGCTTTCAATTGTAGCTGGATTATTAGCTACTAAAAGCCCACTCTTACTAACAGATTGACTAACTGGAACTAATAATTTCATTGTTGTAACTTCACTCATTGTAATTACTCTCTAACCTGATTAATCTAAGCGCTAAAACCATAATTAATTAAGATCTATTAATATTATAAATTATATTACCCCAAACTCTCAAGGGAGAAAACTGTGTCTGCAAAAATATTAGATGGTAAAACAATTGCTAGCCATATTTTACGAGAAATTACAAAAAATATCTCTGAGCGTCAACAACTTGGAATTCGGGCACCAGTTTTAGCAGTAATATTAGTTGGCGACGATCCAGCATCTATTATTTATGTAAAGAACAAACGCTTAGCTTGCGAACAAGTAGGAATAGCTTCTAAATTTTTTCATCTACCAGATAATATTACTCAATTACAACTGTTAGAGCTAATTAATAAATTAAACTTAAACTCAGAGATAGATGGAATTCTAGTACAGCTACCTTTACCAAGAACTATAGAGTACCAAATTATTTTAGCGGCTGTTGATCCACAAAAAGACGTTGATGGTTTTCACCCTCAAAATATGGGTTTATTAGCCCAAGGATGGCCAATTCTACAATCTTGTACCCCACTTGCTATAATGAAAATATTATCAGTAACCAAAATTCAGTTCCCAGGACAACACGCAGTAGTAATTGGTGCTTCTAACATAGTTGGTAAACCTATTGCGTTATTACTATTAAATGCAGGATGTACCGTTACAATCTGCAATAAAAATGTAGTCGATTTAAAATCTATTGTAGCCAGTGCAGATCTATTAATCTCAGCTACTGGACAACCGCATTTAGTTAAAGGCGATTGGATTAAACCTGGCAGCATTGTTATAGATGTCGGAACTACTAAAGTAAATAATAAATTAGTAGGAGATGTAGATTTTGAAGTTGCTAAAAAACATGCAGCTTGGATCACTAAAGTGCCTGGCGGGGTTGGGCCAATGACTATTGCTTGTTTATTACAAAATACTTTATTGGCCCAAAAATTGCTAGAAGAATTTTAAGGCAAAAAATTATATCGTGCTAATAATTGTAAACTTTTAAATTGCTCCAATGAAACAGCATCTCTAAATACTGGCACCAAAAAATTTTTAGATCTACTTTTAAAATATAAAATCACCAACCAAGTATTAAAATAAGATACTTCTATAAATTTAGCTTTAATTTCTTCGTTATTTTTGGTTAATAAAATAGATTTATTTTTAGTTAAATTATTATTACAAATTGTTAGATGAAATGCTCGAATAAAATTATTTACCAAAAACGCTTTATAATGCCAAAAAGTCACTATAACAAAAATTATTAATTTAAAAATTAAAGCTATTTGGCTTAAATATAAGGCATAGATTATAGCTATATTAGCAATAATAAAAAAAGATCTAAATAAAACAGAATTAGACAAATAGTAACTCATTAAACTTAAGTCTTCACAGCTAGCTTTTTTATTAATACTATTAAATATCGTAATTTTAAATCATCTGGTAAAGCTTCACCAAAAATCCAAGAAAATAAATCTACATCTTCTTGTTGCAATAATAAATCAAAAGTTTGCCATTCTTTAATGGTAAGATTTTTATAATTGAAATTAACAAAATTTGATAAAATTTGATCCAGCTCTAACATGCTACGCCTACACTTCCAACGTAGTTGGTTAATATTTTTATGTAATGTACTCATATTAATTAATTTGTTGTATAATAAATCCACTAAAATTTGATCAGTATAACAACATGTACGGAGAAATATAGCGTGCAACAATCTCGTGGATTAGAAGCCAGACATGAGCATGCTGCTAGTTTAGTCGCTAGAGATACTAGACCACTTGGGGTTAGGATTGCAGAATGGCTCTGCAATCCTAATGTTAATTTATCTCTCTATATAACATCGGCTATTGGATGTTTTTTATACCCGCTAGCTAGTGATATCCTATTAATTATTAGCACTATTTTATTTATATTTCTTAGATCTAGACCAACTAAGTTACCATTTAAACTACCCAGCTCTTCTCGTGCTAAAGATCACAATAACTTATCCCCTGGTTCTTATAAACCCAATATAGCTGCAGGAATTTCTTTTTTTGGTAATGAACGTAATACCGAGCAAGAATTATGGTTTACCAATGATGATTTACGCACTCATATATTAATCTTCGGTTCAACTGGTAGTGGTAAAACCGAAAGTTTAGTATCTATTGCTTTTAATTCATTAATTCATGGTAGTGGTTTTATCTACATAGATGGTAAAGGCGACAATAGTTTGTTTGCTAAGGTATTTTCTATGGTACGCCTTATGGGACGTGAAGATGATTTATTATTAATTAATTTTATGACTGGCGCTAGAGATGTTATCGGGCCACAAAAAAATCGTATTTCTAACACTATGAATCCATTTTCTAATGGATCATCTAGTATGCTATCGCAATTAGTAATTAGTTTGATGGATGCATCTAGTAATGATCAAACTGGTGATATGTGGAAGGGACGTGCGATTAATTTTGTAGAAAGTTTAATGGTAATTTTATGTGCTATGCGAGATGCTGGGCATGTCTTATTAGATGCTAACTCCATCAGAGATTATTTTCTTTTAGAAAAACTAGAATCTATTGTAGTAGATCTAAAATTTCCAATAAAAAATGACCTACATGTGCCATTAAATGATCTTCCATCAAAGATAATTGATCCTCTAAAAAATTACCTACTTAATTTACCAGGATATAATATTAAAAATAAATATAACCAAGCAGGAGAAGTACGCGAACAACATGGGTTTATTACCATGCAATTAACTAGAGTATTTGGTTCACTAGCAGATACTTATGGACATATAATTCGCACTAATTTAGCAGAAGTTGATGTAAAAGATGTAGTTTTAAACCGCCGTATTTTAGTAGTATTATTGCCAGCCTTAGAAAAAGCGCCAGAAGAATTAGCAAATTTAGGTAAAGTCATAATAGCATCTCTTAAAGCCATGATGGCATCAGGATTAGGTGATAAGGTTGAAGGACAATATATAGATGTTATAAGTAGCAAACCAACCAATTCTACTGCTCCATTTGTCTCTATTATGGATGAATATGGGTACTACGCAGTTAAAGGATTTGCTATAGTTGCTGCTCAAGCCAGAAGTTTAGGTTTCTCCGCAGTATTTGCTGGACAAGATTTGCCAGCATTTCAAAAAGCTTCTAAAGAAGAAGCCGCCTCTATTGGTGCAAATTGCAACATAAAAATTTGTATGAAACTAGAAGATCCTTTAGAAACTTGGGACTATTTTAATAAAACTGCAGGGGAAACCTATGTTACTAATGTTAATGGATTTCAATTACACCCAGGCAGTATAGCCTTAAACTATTTAGATAACAGAAGCACCTCGGTAGATCGCAGACAACGTATAGAATTATTAGATCTAAAAGATCAACGTGAAGGTGAAGCTCATATTTTTTTCAAATCCAAAATAATAAGAGCATCAATGTTTTTTGCTAACCCAAAACCAGTAAAAGAATTAAGGTTAAATCAACTTATAAAAGTGGATAAACCCGACCATATGTTAGTCCAAAACATTATAAAAAGAATAACTAGTTTCTCTAAAGTACTCAACAAATCTATTGCTAACCCGATAATAGAACAAAATGAAAATATATCTTGTATACAATTAGCTTTAATGGAGACTCCTAATACCTTATCTTCCGTAGAACGTGTTATAGAAGCAATAGCAGCCTTATTAGAACACCAAATTGAAAAACATTTAAGTATGGATTATTATTATGAATCATTAGACAGCCATAAAAGAATGAATGCTTTTACTAAATTACCACCTGAATCTTATACTACTCATTTACTTGGTAACAATTTAGCTGCTTTTCAATTACCATTAATTAAAGCTAGTAATATAATCGAAATATTTAAGCAAATTGAATATTTAAGTGGCTCCCCTCTTAAAAAAGCTGAAGAAATTTCTCACAATTTACTACTACAAATAGAAGCTATTTCTAGTTTCCCTACTTTAGAATCTGCTTCCATTCCCGTTGATTGGAAACCTAAATTTATAGACAGTTTAAATGATATTTTAACTTTATTTAATTTAGATCCAATGGAACCAGATTTACCAGAACTACCAAAAATATCAGATTAAATTAAATCGTACTTAAGTTTAAAAAGGTGGTATAATCAATTCACTGAGTAAACGAGTGCGCCAATTTCTTAAAACACGTACCCCCCCCCCACGTCTTGTGGCACAAAACATAATTAACAACTTATCTTAAAAAATTCCTTGACCCTATAGTTACTATATATCGTATCGTGCGATATAAGGAGACTACAATGACAATTCAACGGTATGTTAAAGATCTAAGCAAATTAACTGGTGTATCGGTACAAACTCTGCACCATTATGACCGTATTGGCTTACTTAACCCATCTGTAAGACTTACTAACGGCCATCGTTTATACTCCGAAATGGATTTATTGAAACTACAACAAATTATTGCTTTAAAATTTTTCGGATTCGAGCTTGCTCAAATAAATAAATTATTAGCAAATAATGCTGATTTATATGAACATTTTTTAGCTCAATCAATGATTTTAGAAAAAAAATCCAAAACCTTGTTCGAAGTCAGTCAAACATTAAAAAGTATTATTAATGAATGTAATCACAATAAATCAATCCCATGGGAAATTATTATTAGATTGATTGAGATTTATAACACAATACAAAAACTTGAAAAAACTTGGGCAGGAAAAGTACTTACCACCGAGGAACTAAAACAATATGCTAGATTTAAGATTGAACTAAAAACTAGATTTACTCCCGATGAAAAAAAAGCTTTAAAAGAAACCCTAATAAATTTAATTAATAATATAGAATCGAATCTTGATAAAGATCCAAATAGTGAATTTGGCATCCACATTGCAAAAAATTATACTGATCTTCACAATAAATTATATGATAAAGAACATTCTAATTTAAAACATTCTATTTGGGAAAATGGTTTTAAAAAAGGTAAAGTGGATGGAGATCATTTTTTAAAGCCAGAAATTGTAGTTTGGCTAGATAAGGCTATCGATGCATATTTTCAAGAGTGTATTTATAAGTTTCTTGAACAAATTAAACCCAATACTTCTTTGGAACTATCTTTACAATGGGATCTCTTTATGGAAAAACTATTCGGTAATGCAAAAAATTTACAGCAAAATGTTATTAATACTATCCTAAATGGCAATCGTATTAGCTCTACTGCTAAAAAGTGGTTAGAACAATTATATAAATAATATGGATTACTTTATTTTACGCAAGCTAGAAGTTGATGATGCATCTTCGCTGCTTTCTTTTTTTTCTATAGGATTTACAAGAAATTTCTTATAGTTATCAATTTGCTGTTTAGCAGTGTTATATTCTTCTTGTGTATATTTTTTACCATTTCCATAAGTACAATTTTCTGGTTCTGGCAACCTTAAATCAACAAATATTTTAGGATCATTTTTTTGAAGTAATTCTAATAGTTTATTTAAAGCTTTAGGAGAAAACTTATTAACATCCACTGTCATCATATTATCTTGATCTGCCATCATTTCTATAGATTTCATTTCTAAAAATGAAACAAATATTTGTTGTTGGACATCCGATACATCAGATTTACCGAATCTAGCAGGTATTATTGGACATTCTATAGAATCCTGTTTAATGTTTGCTAAAATTTTATTCTTTGTAGATCCTTCGGTAGATCGTATTTCACCAATTATAGTTTTATCGCTGCTTCCATCAAAATAGGCAATGTTTTTTAAGTTTGTATCACCAGCTTCAATTTTTCTTTCAAAATATTCCCTAACATTTTTTTTAATATCGTCGATTTCTAATTTTTTATATTTTTCTGATAGTCCGTCTAATAAACCTCCTTTCGCTTCGGTCGGCGTATCTCCTGGTAATTTTGGTGGTATCGTTAAAGCTGATGGTTCTGGTGCTGTTTCGTCTGGTGGTTCTGGTGGAGGTTCTGATGGAGATGTCGGAATTTGTACTTTAGCTGCAACAATACTTTTGCTAGCAGATGTAATTCTATTAGGATCACGATATACATTACTTATACCTGTACTGCCTATAGCAGCAGTTGAAGTGGCAGCAATATCTTCTTCTCCAACATAATGGCCACTTTTATAGTACTCGCCAACATCATATTTACCGAGAACTACGTCCATATCGCTAGGATTAAGCAATGCACATTTTTGTTGTTTTTTTGCAAACTCTACAGCAAGCATTTTTACATCACAACTAACAGCTTGAACATTACAGTTACTTTTTTGAAGTGCATCTTGATGTTTTTTTAATTCATCTTGAAAATTTTGACCATATTGTATCGGATTAAAAAGAACATTATCAAATTTTCCGCTGTATTTTTCACTTTTTAACAGTTCAAATAGGCTACTAAAATAGATCTTCGACATTTCATCACCATAGCCACCAGCAAATTCACCTAAACCTATAGCTGGCATTGCAAGATTGCGACAATTCTGTGAAATTGCTGAACTTAACACGCTTTCCCACATATTGGTTGCCAATTGTTTTGCGGACATTGTTCCTACAGTAAGATCACCATCAGATTCTTTTGTTATTGGTAATCCGCTATAAGCAAGATTTATTCCTGGTATAGATAAAACCACACAAGGAGTTTCTTTATCTAAATCAGCGTTCCTTAGTTTGTTTAAAGCTTTTGGTGGAGTATCTTCAGATAATTGTTGCTCAACAAAAAAATGTACTTCTTGTGAATGACATATATTTGAACTTAAAAGTATTAACGGAGTATTTAGAATTTGTTCTAATTCTTCTTTACTGTTATACCCTAGATTTTTATAATCTTTCAGCCATTTATCTTTATCTTGCTCTGGGATAATATCGCTTAATGTTCGCTTTTCTTGGGGATTTATTTTATCAATTAATTCATTCTGTATTTTTAAAAATAATTCCGGCGTAATCATTTTAGAGTTGGTTACTATTTTAGCGGTATCTGATAACCTTTTTAATTCTTCCTTACTAATACGACATTCACCATCACCAAATGCGCTTTCAAAAGATTTTGATGAAATTACTATACTACCAGTTTGTTGATGGAGAGGAGTTTTTAATTCAGTTATTGGAGATTTTTCCCAACCATCTTTTGGATCTAATTGGGATAACATTTGTTTTGCTAAAACACCTTGAATAGCGCTGTTACCATAAATTATTTTGTTGTTAATCCCTTTATATTCAGCAAAACCACCTACACCTTGTATCATTGCACTAACTTTAGCTTTAGGTAACGGTGTTGTACCAGATGTCCCTGGTACTACTACTGGTGGTGCTAGTGCTGGCAACACGGCAGGAGGTGATAGCGGTGGTGCTGGTTTTTTTGCCTGCTCATCCCATAATGCATTCATCATGGGTTTATGATCATGCGTCTCTAGATTTTTGTCCTTAAAAAAATCTTGTACTCTAATTTCTCCTAAAATAACAACTGTTCCGTCTCCACTAGTTGGTGGGAATATGTCATCTTTGTTTTCTAAAGATTTAGCAAATTTTCTTGCATCAGCTGCGGTATTAAATTGAACTTTAAGAACTTTTTTGGTAAAATCATTTTTGTCATAATCAACATACACATATGTCGCCTTAGCTATTTTTTCTAGTACTCGCTCTTTTGCAGTTGCAGTTTTCCCAGGTAGCCCCTTAGGTGCAGCAGGTGGCGGAGATGGTACTTTTGGTGCTAACGGCACTTGGTTAGGCATGCTATATGTACCATTAGCATAATCCATCATTGTTGTATTAGCACCACCTTTTTGTCCATTTATTTTTGCAGCAAGTTGTTCGTTTCCTTTTAACTGATTATAAACATTATGGGGATCTTCTATTTTTGGTGGGTTCACACCCTTAGCTTTAGCCTCTGCCTCAACAAATTCTTTACCTAGCTCTGATATAATTATACCTAAATAATTTAATCCCTTACCATCTATACCAGACGCCCAAACTTGATCATGTTGACTAATTTCTACCGGAATAATACCCTGCTTAGCAAACTCCATGGCTGCTTCTTTTAAATCTGGATGTTGTTCCATCTTCATTTGCATAACAAATTTCATATAGCCATAGGTGTATGGTAATCCATTGGTATGTGGGGGTATTTTAGTACTAGGATCTATATCTACACCATCAACAAGTGGTGTCTTAGATGGATAAAAATTAGCTTTACACGCTAAATCAAATTCAAGTTTACTTTTAAATCTTAACGAAGATAAATGCTTGTTAACTATTGGATCAAAATGATCTCGAGGTAAAAATGGGTTTCCAGGTGATGTAGCTATTTCTTGAATCATTTGCTTCATTATGGCAATTTCTTTTGTTTTCGTTGGATTATCAATTATATATTGAATAAGTTTTTGAGCATGGAATGCATGTTCTGAAGAAGGCCATTTAATTGGCGGTGTTATTCCTATTGTTGATAGTGATCTTCCATCTATCATCTTATCTTGAACAATTGGATAGTCTGGATTGGTACCAGTAGGAGTTGTGTTAGCAAATGCTCCGTAAGCAGATCCATATGCTTTAAATGGTGCTACGTGGTATGTTGTTCCATTTGCAGCCTTTACATCTACACATCCAGCCAATTTTGTTGGTTTAGGCACAGATAGTTTCCCTGTTTTTTTATTATTCTTATATACCTATAGTATAAACCTGGACAGTAACTTATCTGGTTTTTATTAGGATCTACAAAAACTCTTTACCTAAATCCACATGATTTTTGTAAATAGCTGGATCGTCAAATGGCATATCAACATAGCCTAGATCTCGGTAGAAATACTCTGCACTAAAGAACAACTTTAATTATTTTCATCTTTGGTATATTTTTTATAAGAAAAGTATGGCTCGTTAGCATTTGAATTAGCGTACTCTTCTTGCCAACCATGTTTTTGGTAAAATTTACAAGCTCTTAAATTTTCGGTTTTTACTTTTAGTTCCATAGGACATTCGAGATGTTCTTCTGCTATTTTTAATAAGTGAACCCCAATACCCTGCCCTTGCCAATTAGGATGCACAAATAAATTATGAATAAAATTATCTTGTAACCATATCGAAACAAACCCAGCTATTACTCCATCTTTTTCTGCAACCCAAACTTCTTCTCCGGCAACAGATTCATCATAATCATCCAATTGAAATTTTTCTGGTAATTGCAAAGTAAATGTTTTGCGACGAGTTATTAGAAATAATTCTTTAAGTTCTTTAGTATCTTCGTCTCTAGGTTTACGTATTATTAGTGTCATATGGAAAGGGATCTGAAATTAAATTAAAAAAATCTTCTTCTGTTAAAATCATTATATGTAAATTTTTAGCTTCTTGCAATTTACTACCAGGATTCTCGCCAATTACTAAATAATCAGTCTTTTTAGAAACGCTACCTGCTACTTTAGCACCATATTTTTCCAATAATTGCTTAGCTTCTTCTCTAGAACATCTAGATAAACTACCTGATAATACAAATATTTTATTATTAACAGCTAAATTCTTAAAATTAACATTGTTATTAGTTTCATCAGTAAAATAAATTCCAGAATTAAGTAATTTTTCTATAATATGTAGGTTATGTTCCTCATGAAAGAAATTGTATATAAACTCTCCAATCACCTCACCTATCCCATAAATTTTAGATAAATCTTCGATTGAAGCTTCCATCACTTTAACTAAAGTACGATAATTTTTACTTAATAATTTAGCAGTTTCTTCCCCAACCCCATTAATACCCAATGCATATAAAAATTTTGCTAAGGTAATTTTTTTACTATTATTAATGGCATTTAGTAAGTTATCAGCAGATTTTTTACCAACTCTTTCTAAATTTACTAATTGCTCTAAATTAATAGTGTATAGATCAGCAATATTAGATATTATATTATTGTCTACTAGTTGATCTATTAATTTATCGCCTAAACCATCTATATCCATAGCTTTTTTAGTTGCAAAATGTCTAATTTTTTCTTTTACTTGAGCTGGACAATTAAGCCCACCAGTACACCTAGCTATAATTTCTAATTGATCTATTTTGGCACCACATGCCGGACAACTTTTAGGTAAAATAATTTCTCTAACTTCATCCTGTTTTCTACGATCGAGTAATGACATTACTACTTCTGGGATCACATCTCCGGCTCTTTTAATTATTACCCAATCACCGATCTTAAGGTTTTTTCTGGTTACTTCTTCCATATTATGCAAAGTAGCATTCTTAACCATTACTCCAGATACGAATACTGGTTCTAATTTAGCAACAGGGGTTATGGCCCCTGTCCTTCCTACTTGAAACTCTACATCTAATAATTTAGTAACCACTTCTTCTGCAGGAAATTTATGCGCAATTGCCCACTTTGGTGCTTTAGCAATAAAACCCAATTGTTCTTGATGTTTTAAATTATTTATTTTATAAACTACTCCATCAATATCATAATCTAACAATTTTCTGTTTTGTAACATATTTCGATAAAAATTTAAACATTCATCAACATTTTTTGCGATAATTATACAATCACAAATTGGAAAACCTAATTTTTTTAATTGTTGCAAAATTACAAATTGGCTATCACAACCTTTTAAATTAATTCCACCATAAGCAAAAAAAGATAATTTACGGCTGTTTGTAACACTTGGATCTAATTGTCGTAAACTACCGGCAGCAGCATTACGAGTATTTACTAAAATTTTATTACCAGTTTGTTTAGCATGTTCAGTTAATTCATTAAACACACTTTTTTTCATATAAATTTCACCGCGCACTTCTATTTCTTCGTTATTTGTAGCGAAGTAATTTAATAATTTTAAGGGAATTTCTTTAATGGTACGACAATTAGCAGTTACATCTTCGCCATAACGACCATCTCCTCTAGTAGAGGCTAATTCTAATATACCATTTTTATATAATAAATTAACCGCTAATCCATCTATTTTAGGTTCACATATATATTCTAAATCTTGTAATTTTTCACGATTTTTTCGATCGAAATCGGCAACATCTTCTTCTGAAAATGCATTAGATAAAGATAACATGGCAGTTTTATGGACAACTTGATTAAAAGCTTTAGATAAACCTCCACTTACTCTTTGAGTTGGAGAAGTTTTAACAATTAATTCTGGGAATTTTAGTTCTATAGTTTGTAATTCTTTAATTAAAGCATCATATTCACTATCTAAAACACTAGGAGTTGCCAAAACATAATATTCGTAATCGTATTTTTGTAATAGATTTATTAATTCTTCAATTCTTTTTTTAGCTTGGCTTAGATTCATTTGAGCTTTAATTTACCATTTCTACCGCTTCATCAACATTAACTGATACTAACCTAGATACTCCAGGCTCTTTCATGGTAACACCTGTTAATTGATTAGCAATTTTCATGGTGACTTTATTATGCGTTATAAAAATAAATTGTACTTGTGAAGATAAAGATAACAATAATTCACTAAACCTAGAAACATTTGCATCATCTAATGGAGCATCTACCTCGTCTAATATACAAAATGGCGAAGGGTTTAATTGAAAAATTGCAAAAATTAATGCTACTGCAGTTAAAGCTTTTTCTCCACCGGACAACAAATAAATACTGCTATTTTTTTTGCCAGGAGGTTGGGCTAAAACTCCAATCCCCGACGATAACCAATCTTCTGAATCTAATTCTAAGCGTGCACTACCGCCACCAAATAATTTTGGAAATAATTGTTGAAAATTGATATTAACTTGTTCGAAAGTTGATTTAAATTTTTTACGGGTTTCGCTATCAATTTTAAAAATTGCTTCTCTTAAAGTTGCCAATGCTGTAGTTAGATCTTCATGTTGTAAATCAAGATATTTTTTTCTTTCGGTTTCTAAATTAAATTCTTCTACTGCTGCTAAATTTACTGCTCCTAATTTTTCTAAATTTTTAATAACAGTATTTAATTTATTTTGCCATAAATCTGGATCTAACTCCTCTAAATTTTGATCTAATTGATGTTCTTTAGGTAAACTCTCCATTATAGTTGTTAATCTTGTTGCTACCCTGCTTTCTTCTAAATTTAGTTGTTCAATTTTAGCTCGGTATTGTTCCACGGTAACACTTAAATTAGCAGTTTGTTGTTCTAATTGTTTAATATTTTCTTCTACTTCATCTAATTCCACTCTAGCAATATTAAGCTTCTTTTCTTTTATTAATCTATCATCTAATAATGCTTCTAACTCTAATTCTAATGGTTGTAATGGTGAATTATTATTTTCTAATTCTTTTTGTAATTTTGATTGTCGTTCTTTTAAAACTTGCAATTGATTTAAAATTCGTTCTTTAGCTGCACCCAATGCCTGGGTTTTGGTAACAATACTTTGTTTTTGCAAAGAAATATCATGAAATTGATCAACAACTATTTTATTATTTTTGGAAATTTGATCCAATATTTGTTGTAATTCTGGTTTTTCATCCAACAATAATTTTTTTTGGTCGGTTTTTTCCGATACTTCTTCTATCGCTATCGTTAAAACACCCCTTAAACTGATTTCTCTAGCTGATAACTCTTGTAATTTATCTTGATACTCTTTTATTTCTATAACTATTTTCTCTGATCTTTGTTTAATACTATCTAATTTACTTTTTTTAGTACTGATTCCTGCAATAAGCTCACGAATGTGAGTTTCTTCTTCTTTATTATTAGAAGCTATAGTGGATTGTTGTTGTTCTATATTAGCTAAATCTTGTTCTTTAAGATCTAGTTCTCTATTTAAATCTTCTAATTCTAATTCTAATTGTTGTTGTTCGCCTTCTAATTGTTTTAATTCTTTATTTCTAAGTAAAACTTTTTGTTTAGGATCGCTTTGATCAATAAACAGCCAATTAAACCCTATTAATTCACCATTTTTAGTAACAAAACACTGTTCCGGAGATAAAGTGTTTCTATTTTCTAAGGCAAACGCCAAATTGTCTGCCACATAAATATTTTTAAATAAACTACCAATAACAAAATCATTTTTGATTTTAGAACTAATTGAAACATAATTTCCATTATCATGCTGCATTGTTATTTGAATTTTAGTATCGTCAATTAATACTAATTTAAAATCCTTTACCGCATTTAATGAATCTAGTGATATTTCGTTAATACTACCAGACAATAACATTGCATCCACATATTGACTTAAAACTGCCCCTACTGCTATTTCCCAACCATCTTCTATAATTAGTTGACTAAAAAATAATGGGCCATGTAATGAATTAGTTTTTAACCAAGCCGATCTTACAGAATTATTTTCTAAAACCGTACTTTGCAAAGCTTGTATTGCACCAATAGTACCTAATAATTTATGATTTTTTGTTTGTAAAATATTTTTCTTCTCTAATAACTCTTTAATAAGTAATTTTTTTTGTTTATAAACCTCGGTAATTTCTAATAATTGTTGAAGTTGATTTTCCTGTAAAGATTTTTTTTGACGTAAATCCTTCTCTAATAATAAAACTTCGGTAGCTAGGCTGTTTAAATCATAGTTAGCATTTTCTTGATTTAATTTCTCGATTCTAAGATATAATTCCTTATAAAATGCCTCTATTTGTTCTATAGAAGATCTAGTTTTTTCAGCTTTGTTTTGCGCTTCTAATAATAAATTTTGTAAATTATTAAATTTTGTATGCCATGCCTCTAAATCTAACTCTGCTTTTTTATGATTTTTTTCTGAATCATTTTTTGTATGTTCTAATGTGGTGTACTTTTGATTAACTACTAATAATTCTTGAGTTAGCTTTTCTTGTAATTTTAGATCTTCAGCATGCTGTTCGGAAATTTTTGTAAGCTCTACATTTAAGGTAACTAGATCTTCTTGACTCTTTTTTTGTTGTTCTTTTTTATATTGTAAAGTTTGCTCCAATTTTGCAATACTAGTTCCTAATGAATAATATTCTTCTTGTACTATTACAAACCGATCAAATTTATCAGCTTGATCAATTTTATATTGTTCTAATTGTACCACAATATTAGTTTTTTCAAGCAAATGCTTTTCTAATTCTAGCGAAACTTGTTTAATTGTCTGTTTATAATCTCTTAACTCTTCGTTAAATTGATGAACTTTAATACTCAATAATTTTACTTCGAGATCTTGTTTTTCTGCTTGATATTGTTGATATTTTTTTGCTGCCAATTGCTGTTTTTCTAATTTTTCTAATAATCTAGTTTGTTCGGAAATCAAATCTTGTAATCTAGTTAAATTTTCTTCAGTATGCTGCATGCGTAATTCTGTTTCGTGTCGACGCTTTTTATATATAGAAACTTCTGCCGCTTCTTCTATAAAACAACGTAATTCTTCTGGTTTAGATTCTATAATTTTGCTTACAGTACCTTGCCCTATTATGGCATAACCATTTTGTAGTAACCCGGTACCTGCAAATAAATCCGTAATATCTCTTTTGCGACATTTATGATCATTTAAGTAGTATTCTGATTGTCTATTTCTATCTATTTCTCTACGAATGGAAACCTCAGAAAAATTGGCATATTCGCGATCTAATTTACCATCTAAATTATCAAACAATAATTCTATTGATGCCTGACCAATTGGTTTACGTAAAGAAGAACCATTAAAAATTACATCTACCATCGATTCACCACGTAAATCTTTAGCAGAACTTTCTCCTAAGACCCAACGTACTGCATCAATTATATTTGATTTACCACATCCATTAGGCCCTACAATACCAATCAATTGAGCATTTAAATGTAAAATTGTTGGATCTACAAAAGACTTAAAGCCCACTAGCTTAATTTGTTTTAAACGCATTTAAATTAATCCTAATTCTAACTTAGCAGCATCGGACATCCGATCTTTTGTCCATGGTGGATCAAAAACCATATTTACTTCAACTCCCTTAACATCCTTTATTTCTAGTAATCTAGCTTTAATATCAGAAATTAAAATTGGACCCATACCACACATTGGAGCGGTTAAGGTCATAGTAACAGTTATTTTATTTTCTACCACAGAACAGTCATATACTAAACCCAAATCAACAATATTTATTGGTATTTCTGGATCATAGCATTCTCTAAGAACTTGCCAAGCTAATTCTACACTTATTGGCCCTATAATTGGAATTTGATCATCACCAACTTCTAATCCAATAGCACCAAAATCTCGTCTCTCTACTCGAACTAAATTACCATTAGCATATATAGTAACAAATCCACCCTTATTTTGAGTAATTTCGACTGTCGTACCTGCTAAAATTAAAATTGGTGCAGCACTTGGGATCAATAGACCATTAAAATCTCTAGTTACAATCATGTGATTTTGATATTAAAAAATACATCACCTTTTGTAAAGAGAAAAGTCTAATGTGCCTTATTGAACTTGTTTGGTTGTAGTCTAGGTAATTGTTCTACTAAATTAGCTAAATCTGATCTCAATCCCTCTATTATTCTGTCTTTTTCGATTAAGCACTGGTTCGCCATATTTAACTGTTGTTTTAGTTTTTTAAGATCTTTTATAGACTTTGCAGCAATATGTTGATTGTCCACGCTAAGTTCCCTCATTTCAATAACATGTCTATCAATATTGGCAATTTAAAATGAATCTAACAAGCTAAAATCACTTAAATTTTTGTCAGATTTCTTATATAACTTACTATGGGGATTTTCTTAACCTAACTAAATATATATTTAGTTATACATCAAATTTGTTGTGTTCAACTTACACAAAAATTATTAGACCAGATATTTAAACAGATTGCAATACCCCCTAAATAATTTTTTATTAATAATTTTTAAATAATTTAATATAACCATTTAAATTACCCACAAAATACTATAAAATACTGATCTTTTAAAATAATTTTAACAATTTTTAATAATCTTAAGAGTTTTTCATGTCCGAAGCTATCCGTAATATTGCTATTATCGCCCATGTAGATCATGGTAAAACCACCTTAATCGATAATATGCTTAAACAAAGTGGGACTTTTAGAGCCAACCAGGCTGTAATGGAACGCGCTATGGATTCTAATGATCTAGAACGTGAGCGTGGCATTACAATTTTAGCTAAATGTACTTCTCTAATGTGGCACGATCCAGATACTAATCAAGACACTAGAATTAACATTGTAGATACACCAGGACATGCTGATTTTGGTGGCGAAGTAGAAAGAATTTTATCAATGGTAGATGGGGTAGTACTTTTAGTAGATGCCTCAGAAGGACCAATGCCTCAAACCAAGTTTGTATTAGCTAAAGCTTTAAAATTAGGATTAAATCCAATTGTTCTAATAAATAAAGTAGATCGTCCAGATAGGCGAATTAGTGAAGTTGTTGACGAGGTATTCGAGCTTTTTTTAGCTTTAGAAGCTACTGATAAACAACTTGATTTTCCAATTATATATGCATCAGGCAGAGCAGGTTGGGCAACCTTACAATTAGAGGATGAAACTAATCCTCAGCCAACTAAAGATCTTACTCCTCTTTTCGATTTAATTTTAAAGCATGTTAATCCACCAATTGCAGATAGCAATCAGCCTTTTTCGATGCTAATTACTACTAGAGAATATAGTCCCTACTTGGGTCGAGTATTAACTGGTCGGATTTATAGTGGGATCTTGAGAGTTAATCAAACTGTAAAAGTATTAAATAGAAATGGCGAACTTATTGAAAACGGCCGCATTAATAAATTGTTAGCCTTTAAAGGTTTGGAAAGAGTGCCCATAGAAACAGCTAGTGCTGGCGATATTATTGCTATTTCTGGATTAAATAATACAACTGTTGCAGATACGGTATGTGATCCAGAAGTAACTACCGCAATTTTTTCTACTCCAATAGATCCTCCTACTTTAGCCATGACATTCTCTCCAAACGATTCGCCTCTTGCTGGAAAAGAAGGTTCTAAAGTAACTTCTAGAGTAATCGGTGAACGTTTAATGCGAGAAGCAGAAGGCAATGTTGCTATTCGGGTTACTCAAAGTAGTAATAAAGATGCCTACGAAGTTGCTGGACGTGGCGAATTACAACTTGGAGTACTTATAGAAACCATGCGTCGCGAAGGATTTGAATTATCTATTAGTCGCCCTCGAGTATTATATAGAACAAACGAACATGGTGAACGCGAAGAACCTATAGAAGAAATTCAAGCAGATGTAAACGATGAATTTGTTGGAGTAGTGGTACAATCTTTAAGTATGCGTAAAGCAGAAATGACCGACATGCGTCCATCCGGTGGTGGAAAAACTCGTATTACTTTTTTAGGACCATCTCGAGGATTAATTGGTTACCATGGGCAATTCTTAACTGAAACCAGAGGTACTGGAATTATGAATCGTATATTTAATTCCTACGGACCATACCGCGGAGCTATAGAAGGTCGTCGCAATGGGGTATTAGTTTCTATGGAAGACGGAGAAGCAGCTGGTTATGCCCTATGGAAGTTAGAAGATCGTGGTAAAATGTTTATTGGCCATGGTGAACTAGTCTACCAAGGTATGGTTATTGGGGAACATAATCGCGATAATGATTTAGAAGTTAATCCTATTAAAGGTAAACAATTAACCAATATGCGTGCTTCTGGTAAAGATGATGCTATTCGTCTTACCCCGCCAGTAGTCATGACTCTAGAACAAGCTATTGCTTATATAGAAGATGATGAATTAGTTGAGGTAACTCCAAAATCAATTCGCATTAGAAAATCTGTATTAAATTCTACTGATCGCAAACGAGCTCTTAAAAAAAGTAATAATTAAGTAAATGTTACTAAAAATGCTAATATTTAAAATGGAGAAATTTTATGAAAATCTCACCATTATTTTTGCCAATCAATCAAATTAATAGCATTATTACTAATTCTACTAACAATATAGATATAGATTCAAAAGCACAAAATTTATTGTTAAAAAATCTTAATTCTGAAATTAAGCTCAGTAGCTACATTCAAAAAGCCATATATAATTTTTTTAGTGAATATAAAGATTCTTTGGAAACTTTAAAAGTTTATGTTAAAGAATTAGAAAGATTAATTTTATGGTGTAACTTTGTTTCTAAAATTGATCTTTTAACTTTAAAAAGAGAACATATTGTTCAATATCAACAATTTTTACAAAATCCTGTACCTAAAGAATTATGGTGTGGGGATAAAGTACCAAAATTGTTAAAAACTAGCTCTATTAATCCAGCATGGCGACCTTTTTATAAAAAATTAAGTTCAACCTCTATTAAAAAAACTTTAAAAATCATCGATTCTTTTTTTAACTACTTAGTACAATGCCATTATATACCAGGCAATCCTTTAGCAATAAATCGACGTCGTAATAAAAACAACTGTTCTCCTAAAATTGTTGATCGTTATTTAGAATTAGATGAAATTAATGCTGTATTAGAAGCGTTATCTAAATATACTGCTAACGAACAACAAAAATTTTTAGCTATCCGAGCAAAATATATAATTTTATTGTTGTTTTATACTGGCATGAGAATTTCAGAAGCTGCTAAACATAACATGGGTAATTTTTTACAACGAGAAGATAATTGGTTTTTAGCAATAGTTGGCAAAGGAAAAAAATATCGTTCTATCCCTATTCCTGATGAATTATTAGATGCTCTTAGTGACTTCCGAACCAGCATTGGATTGCCTTATTTACCTCAATTTAAAGAAAATACTCCATTGATCCCAAATGTTGATCTTAAAAATCACTTAACTACTAGAAGAATTGATCAAATCTTAAAATGGGCCTTTAATTTAGGTGCTTCAGATTTAAGTATAACTAATCCTCGAAAAGCATCTAAATTAAATTTAGCATCAGCTCATTGGTTAAGGCATAGCTACGTTACTTATTTATTAAATTCTGGAGCATCGTTAAAGGTAGCTCAAGAAAATGCTGGTCATAGCGATGTTGGCACTACGATGTTATATAGGCACGTTAACCAAGTAGAACGGCATGAGGCTACAAGGAATTTATCTTTAAAAGAAAAAAAATAAAAAATTTAACGCCCTATTCTCGCTAATTGGGGCAAATTATCAAAATCTGAATCACGATCATAAAGAGTTAAATTGTATTGAATAACTAAAGCTGCAATCCAAAGATCATTAGTTGGGATTGGTGTTCCATGCTTTCGAAGATATGTATATAGGTTAGCGTAAAAATAAGTTGTTTGTTCGTTAGGGCATAAAACAGACACCCCATCTTTATTAAGAAATTTTGTAAGAACGCGCTCATTTTTTTCTTGTTGATTACCATTAGCAAAACCAGCTCGTTGTTCTGCTATAACTATAAGTGGTATAAATATTAAAGAAGCACGTTCAATAAGATCTACTACTTCCGGTATGTTTCTACAAAGATCTGTATATCTGTTAGAGTCTATAGCTATTTTCATGTCCACAACGTTTGATCAATTTGATGCTGCCTTTTAATTTCTAATTCTAACAAACTAGCTTCTTCATTAGATAAAGTTCCAACAATATCAGAAAGATCTCGATTAACTTTAAAAAAATGACCGCACCCATTAATAAGAGCTTCTACTGCAACTTGATTAAAGCTTTTACCAGTTTCTAAAGCCTTATTTTTTAGTTCTAAATCAACTTCTTTAGGGATATTACGCAAAGTATATTGTTTTATTGTATTCTTTTCCATGTATACAGTATATGCTATATTTGTATACTCTTCAATAGTAAAAAATAAATTTTTATAGTTAATGTTCAAAACGTTAGCTCTTATTAAAAAAAGTGTATGTACATACAATTGTACGTATTAGTACTATTTAAAAATTTCTATTTTATGCCAAATAAATCCGCCTTAACACCATAAATAAAGATAAAAAGCACCAACCATCACTATACTTTATAGTATGTAGTTATTTATATTTATTGTAAAAATTAATGGGTACCTAAATGCCACCACCACTTACTTTTGAAGCAATAGCAAGTAGAGAAAAAACCTTTAAAGATCAACTTGAAACTAACCCTAGCACCCCTAAAAACAGTCTAAAAGATTTTGTAGATAGATATTCTGAATATATTGATCCAACAACTAAACAGCCAGTAGCCAACCAACAACGGATGCAGGAAATTTTATTAAGCCATGTTAATGAAACTCATCCAATATTGGATGATAGTGTTATAGAACTAATAAAAAATTTTCTAAAAAGCAAACTTGATTATGGAGATGATTCTGAAAAAGCATTTTACAAAGATTTTTGCGAAGAAAAAGATCCAAATTTTAAAACATCCCCAAAAATATCAGAAATAATAGTAAGTGCATTTATTACCAGATTGCTCACTAAACGTCCTATAGCATTTTACGATAGTTCTGATGCACATGTTTTTTTAAAAAATGTTACAGAAAATGAAGATAGAACCAAACCAACACCTGATTTTATTTCTTATCCTGAAATGGAGATCTCTGCTCTTTTGGGCCTTTCTTCTACTAGCTATTTTGTTAATAAAGGTGGTTATGGAAATGATGGAAAAAAAGGTAATGGAGATTTTATTAACCAAGAAGCTATAGCAATTGGGCAAGTCGGCACTAGATTTGAAAAACAAGATCATATGGAATGGAAGTACATGATCATAACTGAAAGCCAAAATACCGAGGCCAATGGATACGGTACAGGCGCTAGTGTTAACCCAAATAAGTCCGCACTTCTTAAACCTTGGGCTGACTTTTATGGTGTAGGACATTTTCCTACCTATGAAGAAGCTAAAAAAATATACGAGCAAGAAACTAAAAATGGCGGTCCCCCAAAAACTTACATTAAAGAAGGGAACAATTATTTACATGTAAATATATATAAAGCCAGAATGAAAGCAGTTATAAAACCATTTTTAATAGAAGCTAATGCCAGAGCTAAAGAAAAAGGAAAAAAAGCCTATGTGCATGCTGCAGGACTAGGTTTGGGAGTATGGGCTCTTAATAAAACAATGCAAGTTCCACTATTATTAGAAGTATATGCAGATATACTTAAGGAGTCTGAATTTTCTAATATAAACCATATTGATTTTAATTATTTTTCTTACGGAACTAATCCTAAGATATCTCCAGAAGATATTAAAACTAAATTTGATACCTTAAGACAAGGATCTAGCGTAAATAACCATATAACTTACGGAGATTCTTTAACTACTCCAGCAGCAATTTCAGACACTAAAAAAGATCCAAATACAATAATAGCTTATCAATACGCTTGGGACTCTAATTGTCTGCCTGGTAATGAATATTATAGTGGTTCTCTAAATGCTTCTGACGATCCAAGAGCAGCTTGCTCCACAGAAATTACCATTACACAAAATCATTATATAAATACTGAAAATATAACAGGTAAAAAAGCACTAGAATGGTTGAAAGCGGAGAAAAGCACAAGCACTCTAAGTTCATCATTACCTACAACCCCACCATCACCTACACTGCCACCAGCAGAATTAGAAGTTACTCCAGATAAACCATCAACGGGTGCTACAGATATTCCTACTAAAAAAACTTCAGCTCCTGCTACTAGTGTGGCATCTTCTCCTCCAAAGAAAGTAGCCCCTAAAAATCCACCTAAACCAGAAACTTCAAAACCAAAAACTTCAAAACCAAAAACTCCAGCTGAACAACTTGCAAAAATAGCAAAAGAAATTACCCCTACAGAAATTTATACCAAAAGTAATCTTCCAGAAAATTATTGGAAAACAACATATGTCACACAATTACAAAGTACCTTAAACCCAAGTTCTACAAAAACTCCTGCTCCTAAAAAAGATGGTAGGATCATTTTAGGTACTGTTCCTTCACAAGGAAAATCTGGAGAAACTCTTAATGTAGTTTACCAAGAAATTAAACAACCTTCTTCCAAAAAACAAGATAAAAATACTGAAATTGGCAGGCTTATTTTAGCACCATCTGGATCATCACCTGACCATAAAGAAACTACAGTAGCAACTTTTACTAATAGAAGCATAAAATTACCACTCCAGCCAAACACCACCAATCTAATTCCGATACAAAGTACCGCAAGTATGGATTTTTTACGTTCCTTAAAGGATTTATCCGATCAAAAAGATATGTTAACGGTAAAAGTTAAGCGTTTTCCAAAAAAAGATTTAGAACAACTTTTAAACACTCTTGAACAAGAAAACCCAAAAATATTTGTGCAACTAGAATTACAAAGACGAGAAAAAACTACTTATAGCGAAACCGAATATAAAATATTTTCAGATAGAATTAAAAAATATAACCAATTATTATCAGAGGAACCGCCAACGCCAAAACCACCTACCACTCCCCTCAACCCATCATTCCGAACAAAACCATAAATAATTCTATCTCTTATAATAATTTATAAATGAAATCATTTGTTGTATACTAAAGAGAATACATAAGCTTTAAGATCTTGGAGGAATTTGCATATGCAAAGAAATATTAATACTTTAGTCAAAAAAAGCAGCACTACTAGCTTTGTAGTTGCTAATTCAGTAATAAAAAACACTTATATATTACTATCTATGACTTTGCTATTTTCTGCAGCCACTGCATTTTTATCATCAGTGACTAACGCTCCTTTTTTGGGATTAGGTCCATCTTTATTATTAAATATTGGATTAATGTATTTGGTTAACTCATTAAGGAATAGTGCTTGGGGAATTTTAGCAGTATTTTTATTCACCGGATTTTTTGGCTATACCTTAGGGCCAATAATAAACTCTGTTCTTCGTGGCTATGTTAACGGTGCAGAAATTTTAGCCACCAGCCTAGGTTTAACTGGGGCAATATTCTTTGCTTTATCATGTTACGCCATGGTATCTCGTAAAGACTTTAGTTATTTAGGTGGATTTTTGTTTGCTGGAGTTACAATTGTATTTATTGCTAGCCTTATGGCAATGTTTATGCATGTACCAACGCTGTATCTAATGATCTCTTCTGCGTTTGTATTAATAGCTTCTGGTATGATTCTTTTTGAAACAAGCCAAATTATAAACGGTGGAGAAACAAATTATATAATTGCTACTATCACTCTATATGTACAAATTTATAATTTATTTATTAGTTTATTACAAATTCTTAGTGCAATATCTGGAAAACGTAATTAAAAAACGTGAAAATCCTAAAATTTGTAATAGCCATTAAGTCCGGCAACTTAGAAAGTCTAAATACCGCATACAATTTTACTAACTCTACTTTAAAAAAAGACCAGATTAACATAAAACTGGTCTTTTTTTATCAATATGGTACTTACATTTTATTAAATACCGAAATTAACCACAAATGGTCTACCTTATTAGAAAACAATAACTTATTAGGTTTAGTATGTTCTTCATCTTGTAAAAAACGTGGTATTAATAATATTAATGCTCCATTTAAACCAAGTAGTATTGTGGAATTTATTGATAATTGCGAAACGGCTGATCGAATAATACATTTTTAAATAAATCAAATGCATCAAAAATATTTAATAATTAATACTCATAGTCCTGTAGATGATTTTTATGCCGAAGAGAGTTTAGAACTTATTTTAAGCTCTGCAAGCTTAGACTTGGAAGTTTCCGTGTTATTTTTACAAAATGCAGTATTTCAATTATTAGATAATCAACAATATGAACTAATTAATCGTAATTTATTTGCAAAAACCTTACAAGCCTTAGAATTATTTGCTCTTAAAAATATTTATGTTGAAGATATTATGTTAGAAAAACTATTAATTTCTGATTTAAAAACTAGATCTAATATTAATATTATCAAATTTTCTTTAGTTAATTTAGTAGAATTATATAATAGTCACGATGTAATTTTATGTTATTAAATATCTTCAGCCACGGAACAGAACATCAAGAATTATTTAGCAAAATATTTAAAGCTACAACCATACATTCATCGAATTCTCTACTACTTATTCAAGATGGCGTATACTTTGGTATATATATTAAAGAACTATCTCAATATAAAAATATTTATGCACTAGAACAAGATGTAATAGCTAGAGGTTTAATTAATTCTTACCCTAAAAATATTACCTTAATTAATTATGAACAATTTGTAAATTTAGTTATAGAACATGAAAAAAATATTACCTACTAATTTAACCCCTAAACACCACGAAGTAATAAACTTATTAAAAAAATTCCATCAAGAATACAATATAAATCCATCAACTAGAGCCTTAATAAATTATGCTAAAGAACAAGCCCCAACATTACATCTAGATAGTATCCTCTTTCATGAATTATTTCCTGGTGGGATTAGCGAGGCCTGTGAGATTGCTAGGCTGCCAAAATCACCTCGATGCTTGTAATTCGCATACTTTCGGCTAATGAGTTTTTGGTACTCTAAAAAACAAGTGACTCGGCGGCCATCCTGGCGCTCGCCCTTCGAGCGTATTACACACGTCAAAAATGTCTATCCTGACATTTTTTCGTGAAACTCGCCTTTCGCAAAGTAAGGAACAACTAGAGTCCTGGGAGGCTCAAACAACACTCCTTGTTTTTTAGAGTACCAAAAACTCATTAGCTGAGATGTATATTAATCAACCTCAGGCAAACATTTTGCAGCATTACTTTGAACAATTCCAATTCTATATAATCTTAAACCTAATGATAAAAACAAAGCTACACCACCAGCCATTAAACTACCAATAAAGATAGTAGACAGTTCAAATGTTTCCGCTAAAAATCCAGCAAGCGAATTACCAATTAAAACTCCACAACCACTAACTAAATAAAATAAAGCAAATGCTGTACCATATAATTCAGAAACATTTGCCGCAATTAAAGTACGTAATACTCCTTGAGTAAACCCTAACTGCATACCAGTTAATATTAAACTAATAATTAATGTTATATTGCTATCTGCTAATAACCACATTCCGTTAGCCAACATTAAGATTATTAACCCAATAATTAATAATCTTTCTACTGCAATTTGCGTAAAAAATTTTCTACTTACAAAAGCAAAATAAGCATGACTTAGATCTAAAATAATAAAAATTAATGGTGATAATCGAATCGACCAACCAAATTGTTTAACTTTTAAAGATAAAAATGATTCACTGAACCTTGCAATCATTAAGAAAAAGGTTATTAATAAAATTCCCCAATAATACCCAGAAAACTTCTTTAAATCATAAATATGCCCAAAATTCTGTTTAGGTTTAGTTACAGAATTGTCTGATGGATCTTTAACAAATAAAAATAATACTATAACTGCAATAATTGCTGGGATAGACGCTATATAAAAAATAACTTCATATTTAAGTCCAATTAAAAACATAATTAGCATAGCTAATCCTGCACCAAAAACTGTCCCTAAAGTATATAAAGCTTGTCTAACTCCAAATGCATAACTAAGGTTATTAGAATTTAAATCTGCAATTAAAGCATCTGTTGGTGCAGATCTGATCCCCTTAGCAAAACGATCAATAGATCTAGAGATACATACCATCTGATATGATGTAGAAAGTGCTAACATTGGTTTAGTGATTACGCTAATTACACTACCCAATAAAATTAAAATTTGTCGCTTTTTTAACCAATCACTAAAAATTCCAAAAAAAATTTTAGCTAAAAATGCTAAAAAAATTGCTATACCTTCAATATATCCAATTTTTGAATAACTAATATGTAAAGTTTCTGTCAAAAAAAATGGTAAAACCGATGACGCCAGCAATGTTGCTGAAGACCAACAAAAACTAACTACAGATATTGCTAAAATATTATCTTTTTTCTGCACTATTCAGAACTAATAGAACTAAAATTTACATTTAGCAAATCAATGCTGGTTTTTTCTAATTCTGGCATGTTTAATGACCTATAGGATTTAACCATTATTTTTAATGCGTCCTCTAGTACTATTGATTCATCAAAATCATTTTTAATTAAATTGGCTCGGTTAACAGCTGCTATATAAGCTTCTTTAGCTAAATAATACTCTGCTATATATAAATGATGTAATGCAATTTGATTACGCAAATGGATCATCCGCTGTCTAGCATCCGGTGAGTACTTGGATGTTGGAAATTTCTCTAATAAAACTTTAAAATCATCAAATGCTTGTATGGCAAAAGTAGGCTCTCTTCTACTACGATCTATGTTAAACATACGATACATAGTAGTATAATATTGATCGTACCCTGATAACCCTTGCATAAAATGCGCATAATCTACAAACTTATGGTTTGGATACATACGTACAAATCGATCTGCTAGAGTTTTAGCTTGAATATATTCTTTTTTCTCATAATAAGCATGAATTAATGCTAATTTAGCTTTATCTGAATAATCTCCATATGGGTAATTAGATTCTAATGCTTCAAAATCTTTTACTGCTGCAGAAAATTTACCTTTTTCTGCATTTGCCCTACCTTGGGTATAAATTTGCTTAGCCGATAGCCCAGCATATGCATCTATTTTATTTGAAGAGCAGCTAACTAAAAGCCCTGCATTAATAATTATTAATACTATATTAATTAGCTTGCTATATCTTTTTTTGAAATTACCGTACATAATAATCATCTTTATAATTTAAACCAAAGTAACATTAACTTATACACTATACTACATGTCGACTACACAAAATATCAAATTATCCGGAACAATACCATTAGATGCTAAAGGTAAACGTTTAGATGTAGTGCTAGCTAAATTATTTCCTACCTATTCTAGAGAAAATTTAAAACAATGGATCTTAAATGGACATTGTCAGGTTAATAATAAAATATTGCTACCAAAAATGAAAGTTCAAGGTGGAGAAATAGTAGATATTTCAACTCAACTAACTATAAAAAATCAAAATTGGCAAGCTGAAAACCTACCATTAAATATAACCTACGAAGATCAAGATATTTTAATATTAAATAAGCCTAGTAATATAGTAATGCATCCAGCTGCCGGTAATTGGCAAGGGACAATATTAAATGCATTATTAAATTATCATGAAGATCTAAAGTTCTTACCAAGAGCAGGAATCATCCATCGCTTAGATCAAGATACTACTGGTTTGGTTATTGTTGCAAAAAATTTATTAGCCTACAATAACTTAATCTCTCAAATGAAAAACCATGAAATAATTAAAATCTATGAAGCTATAGTAGTTGGTGAATTAATAGCTGGCGGTACCATTTGTGCCCCTATTGGAAGAGACCAACATAATAGATTAAAGTTGAATGTTACAGCTAATGGTAAATCAGCCATCACCCATTATCGTATTTTAAAAAAATTTAAAAAATATACCCATATAAAAATCCAAATCGAAACAGGTAGAACTCATCAAATTAGAGTACATATGAAACATATCGGCTATCCAATAGTTGGAGACCCTTTATATTCCAAATATTCTAGCAATTTTCCTAGACAAGCCCTACACGCTAAAGAACTACACTTTAAACATCCAAAAAATGGTAAAAATTTAGATTTTATTGCTGATTTACCGATAGATTTACAAAATTTATTAGCTGAGTTATGAAAGCCCTTCACCCAAGTTGGCCCCAACCAAACAACATTCACGCTTTTACTACATTAAAAAATTGTGGATTTGAAGATCTTAATTTAATAAACACCAGTAACATTCCGTTTTGGTTAGAACAAGAACATGGCGTTAATATTTTATCTGCTAATAATACCTCTACTACAGTTAAAGCTGACGGTAGTTTTACTCAACAAAAAAATATTATTTGTGTTGTTAAAACTGCGGATTGTTTACCTATTTTAATTACGAATAAACAAGGTAATTTTGTTGCTGCAATTCATGCTGGATGGCGTGGTTTATCTAAAGGTATTATAGAAAATTTTTTCATTCAAACTAAAGATTTAAATTTAAAGTATCAAGATCTACTGTTTTGGTTAGGCCCAGCTATTGGGCCTCTTGTTTTTGAAGTCGGCGAAGATGTACTACAAAAATTTGATTATTCATACAATATTGCATTTAAAAAAATTAATGATAAACAAAATAAATATTTAGCTAATATTTATCAAATAGCCAAAATAGCTTTATCTAAATTTGAGATAAACAATAATCAGATTTTCTCAGAAAATTTGTGCACTTACTCTCAGCCAGAATTATTTTATTCTTATAGACGTGAACCTTCTAATTCTAATAGAATGCTTAGTTTAATTTGGATTGATTAAATTATTGTTTAGTCTCTAACCTAGTATAGCTACGCAAATTACAATGTATTGTATTTATTTTAATATTAATATAATATCCTCGAGATTAGCATATACACGTTAACTTGAATTACTACAAAATAATAATTTCATTATAAAAAAATGTTTTGAGTGCGAGGATAAATTAAAGTTTAACTATAACCATTTTACTGTTAATTATGATGATAAATAAGATGATTCGACAAATACCTAAAAACAACAACTTAAAATCATTGTTTTTTAGTACGGCAACTAATTTATCGTCTTATTATTTTAATTTTTCTAAACCGCCAATTTTTCCTAGACTACCCGTATTAGATAAGTTAACCGAAGAAATTAATGGTGATAAACCAAATTTAAATAAGTACTTTTTAATTGCCGGACAACATGCATTAGAAACCACTGGTTCTTTATTTGAATGGATGATTAATGAACTTTCCTTACCGCCAAACAATATTTTTATGGTCGGAAAAACATATTCCTCTAGCGCAGATGTAATAAAAAGATTAAGAAATGAGTTAGGAATAAGACATCAAACAAATACTCCTCAAGTTACTTTAGGTGGTTTTATCGATAGTTATGATACTGACATTACAAAGACATGGGATAGATTTGCTAGATATATCCATGAAAAAATAAGCGATGGTTCGCCTATATCTGGTATTTTTGTTTTAGATGATGGTGGACATTTATTTAAAAAAATACCTGCTGACATTGCAAATTTAACAATAGATGGGCATCCTGTTTCTATAATAGGCATAGAGCAAACAATTTCTGGCATTAGGTCTTCTTCAGTATTTCCACACCCTATTATTGAGGTAGCCACAGCTGCTGCTAAAAAATTAGAAACTACAATGGTAGCTAAAGCATTACAACTACAAATAGATGAGCTTTTTAAAAACTATTTAACATCATTAAACATACCAAAATTATCCAATCCAAATATTTTATCCAAACTAAATGTAGGTATAATTGGTTTAGGAAATATAGGGAAAGCAGTATTAAGCTATTTACAAAATCTTGGATATGATAATTTAGTTGTTTTCGATCGCGATGATTTTAAAATAGGTAGAAATATTAATTTTGGCATGGTGGCTAGAAGTATAGTAGAACTTGTCGAAAGATCCGATATAATAATTGGTTGTTCTGGTCATGATTGTATGCACGCAAATTTTGCAGAATGCCTCAAAGCCATAAACTCTACTGACAGAAAAAATATACCTAAAATCTTTATTAGCGTTTCTTCTAAGGATATTGAGTTCAATTCACTTTTAGTACATATTCAAAGTAACAATAGAAATGGGCCAATTAATCCTCTTGATAATATTTTATATCCTAAAACAAATCCCAAAGTTATTATTTTAGGTGGTGGGATGCCGCTTAATTTTTTACCAGTTAATAAGGGAATTTCTAACCATTCAATTCCCCTAGAAGATATTCAATTAACTAGAGGATTACTTGCTTCTGCTATTTTGCAGGCTTACTACATGATGGAAAACGGTAATACAAATATTGCTCAACAATATCAATTAGATCCATATAGACAACATTTTATAGTAAAATCATGGTGCGAATCGAATAAAAAACCCATGATCAAAGATTTTGATTCTATAGATTGGATTAAAAAATATTCTGGCAACGGCAAACATTGGTGTCAAAATAAATGTTCATCATTAGTTCCTTTTAAACCAAATTTTATATAGTCTGAATTCAAAAGCGAAAAAATAACCACCCATCCACCCACAAGTAGGAACAAGCACATTCCGTACTAATAATAAACATTGTTTATAAATAATTTTTATGTAAAATTTAAATAAATATGGAGTTGTATTTAACATGGAGAAGGTTAGTAATGATTTCAAAAATATCTAATGAATTATTAGAACCAACATTACTAAGTGAGTTAAAAAATTATATTAAATATTGTCAACCTGTTTTACATCTTATAAACGATATTATTATTTTACTAACTCCAAAACTAAAAGTTAAGTTTGTTAATAACTTTACAAAATCTTATTATAATTTTTCTGAGATAAAGAATTTTTCTACATCATTTAATACTGTTATAAAAAAATTAAAACTATTAAATAATAGCACTATTCCATTTGTTGAATTCGATACTATAGAAAGCAATAAACAAAATGAACAAATACAATGGATTGGATCTTATTTATTAAACCAAAAAAAATTACCTATAGGTATAATATTAGTCGGTAAAATTTATACTAATGATGCAAATCAAAAAAAAATTAAGTATTTGCAAAATTGTTTAGAGACCATCATAGATAATATCCCTGGAGATATTTATTGGAAAAACAAATATGGTATTTACTTAGGATGCAATACATCCATGATAAATACAGTTAATTTAAAAACTAAATCAGATATTATTGGTAAAACTGATAAAGAATTATGGCCAAAATGTACATTTTTGGAACATGATAATGAGGTAATATTTTTAGGTAAAATTATTAAGTTTCAAGAAAAGGTTACTCTTAATGGCGAAGAGATGTATTTTACCAGTATTAAAGCTCCTTTAAAAGATGAAAACAATCAAATAATAGGTATAGTTGGTAACTCATTAGATGTTACTAAATTAGTGAAGGCTCAAAAAACAGCGGAAGAAGCAAACAATACTAAAACTCAATTTTTATTAAATATGCAACATGATCTAAAAACTCCTTTAAGTAACATCATTGGACTAGCAAACATTTTAAATACTACCGAAGATTTACCAAAAAAAACGAAAGAATTTGTTAGCTATATAAAAATATCTAGTGAAAGATTAATGGATTTAATTGTAGATATTTTACAATATACTAATTTTGAAGTTAAACATAATTTAGAATGGAATTTTAATTTAAAAGATTTAATCCAAAAAACCATAGAATTACATATAATATCTGTACAACAAAAAAACTTGGAAATAATAATTGAACATGATAATAATATACCTCTAGAACTAATTGGTGAACGAGATAAAATACATAAAATTTTACTAAATTTATTTGATAATGCTGTAAAATTTACTGAGCAAGGTAAAATTAAAATTACCACCAAAATTGTCAAGGTTATTGATTATTCCAAAATAATTTTAGAAATATCTATAGAGGATACTGGAATTGGGATCCCAGAAGATAAGTGTGAAGCTATTTTTGAACGCTTTATGCGACTATCTCCTACTAGTAGTAATACTTACAAAGGTATAGGATTAGGTTTATGGACCGTAAAACAATTAATTAAGGATATTAATGGTGAAATTTATGTAACTAGTAAAATAGGGGGGGGTTCTAAGTTTAACTGTATTTTCCCATGTAAAATGGCATTAATAAAAAGATAGATCGAAATTTATAAATATGGAGAATAATCATATGGAAAAAGAAAATCAATTAAAATTCTTATTAGTAGAAGATGAACCTATTGCCCAAATAATAGCACAAACTATTATAGAAAAGGCTAAATATTCTTTAGATCTAGCTTGTTCAGCCTACAATGCTTTAAATTTAATAAAAAATAATCAATATAATATTATTTTATTAGACTTAGGTCTTCCAGATATGTCTGGTATTGATCTTGCTAAAGAATTAATTGAAAAACTACGTATAGGAATTCCTATAATAGCAATTACCGCCTTTAATGCTAATCAAAAAAAACATGAGTGTATCCATAACGGTTTTAAAGGTTTTATAGAAAAACCACTTACAGAACATAAGTTGTATGCTATTACTGATAAATTTATTAATTAAAGCTTATGTAGTTCCAATTCCTACACTTCTAAATTTTTGTAGTTTGTAATTAGTAGCACCCATACTTCTTAAGGCTTTAATTATAGATTTAATTTGTCCATAATTAAGTAGTTCAGGATGAACTGTAGTTCTAAATTCACATGGAACTCCACTTTCCACTAATAACTTAACACTTTCAAACGCCCGTTTACCACTATTAGGAACTTTAGTAATTAATTCGTATTGTTCAAATGGTGCTTTTAAATCCATACCTACCCAATCTAAATATGGCAATAATTCTTTAATTCTATTGGGGTAAGGGCCTGCTGTATGCAACCCTACTTTAAATCCTAATTCTTTGACAATTAAAACCGCATTAATTAATTGTTTTTGTAAAGTAGGTTCTCCACCACTAAAAACTACTGCCTCTAACATTCCTCTACGTTTACTTAAAAAAGAATAAATATTCTGCCAACTATAATTACCTTTTTTAGCTTCCTTAGGAATTAGGGTCGGATTATGACAATATGAACAACGAAATGGACACCCCTGACAAAAGATTACCGCAGACAAATGTTCTGGGAAGTCTATAGTAGTTAATGGAACAAATCCTCCTACTATAAGCGAACAATCATGCTCAGCAACATGCACACCCGCCGCCGCATCCACACTCATCATCATCTCCACTACAACAACTATATTCTTCTTCTGTACAACAACCAGTAGCTAGTTGTGGTTCTTTAAAATGTATTCTTTCATGATGTTCACTTTGTTTACCACGATTAAATTCAGAAACCGGTCTATGATACCCCATAACTCTAGTGTATACCTCACAACGTTGACAATGTTGTTCTTCTTTACACGATGGACAATATTCATGTTCACCATTTAAATATCCATGCTTAGGACAAACAGAAAACGTTGGAGTTATGGTAATATATGGTAATTTAAAATTTTCTAAAATAGTTTTCACCAGTTTCTTACAAGTTTCTCCACTAGATATTTTTTCATTCATATAAAGATGTAACACCGTACCACCAGTATATTTACTTTGTAACAAATCTTGTTTTTCTAAAGCTTCAAATAGATCATCGGTAAAATTCACTGGTAGTTGAGTTGAATTAGTATAGTAAGGACTATCTGATGTTCCTGCTTGTAATATACCAGGAAATCTCTTTTGATCTTCTTTAGCAAATCTATAAGTTGTTCCCTCGGCAGGAGTAGCTTCTAAATTATACATGTTACCAGTGCTTTCTTGAAATTTAAGCATTTTATCGCGAATATGATCTAAAAGCTCACAAGCAAAAACTTCTCCATATTCATCGGCAATAGTATGTTTACCATTAGTAAAATTATGGATCATTTCATTTACCCCATTAATCCCAATGGTGGAAAAATGATTACGGAAATTACCTAAATAACGCTTAGAATAAGGGAAAAGACCATTATCCATAAATTCTTGCACTACTCTTCTCTTTATTTCCAAACTTTGTTTAGCTAATTCTAACAATCTATCAAGTTCCTTATATAAAACTGCTAAATCTTTATATAAATACCCTAGCCTAGCACAATTAATCGTTACAACTCCTATAGATCCAGTTTGTTCTGCTGAACCAAATAATCCATTACCACGTTTTAAAAGTTCCGTTAAATTAAGCTGTAATCGACAACACATGGAACGAACCATATTTGGTTTTAAATTTGAATTAATAAAATTCTGAAAATAAGGAAGACCATATTTAGCTGTCATTTCAAATAACTGTTTAGCGTTCGGACTATCCCACAAAAAATCTTCAGTAATATTATAAGTTGGAATAGGAAACGTAAAAATTCTACCTTTAGCATCGCCGGTGGTCATAACTTCGATATATGCTTTATTAATCATATCCATTTCTACCTGCAGATCACCATATTTAAATGACATTTCTTTACCTGCAATAATAGGCGCCTGATCTTTTAGATCTTCTGGACAAACCCAATCAAAAGTTAAATTGGTAAATGGTGTTTGCGTACCCCAACGAGATGGTACATTTAAATTAAATATTAATTCTTGAATATTTTGTTTAACTGTTTCGTAACTTAAATTATCGATCCGAATAAATGGAGCAAGATAAGTATCAAAAGAACTAAACGCTTGCGCACCAGCCCATTCATTTTGTAACGTTCCTAAAAAATTTACAATTTGACCTATTGCACTTGATAAATGTTTAGCGGGAGCAGCTTCAACTTTGCCAGGAACTCCATTAAATCCTTCTGCTAACAAAACTCTCAGTGACCAACCAGCACAATAACCAGCTAACATATCTATGTCGTGAATATGGAAATCAGCGTTTCTATGTGCTTCAGCAATTGCTTTTGGATAAACATGACAAAGCCAGTAGTTTGCCATAACTTTTCCTGACGTATTTAAAATTAAACCACCTAATGAATATCCTTGGTTAGCATTGGCCTTAACTCGCCAATCTCCTCTAGATAAATACTCTTTAACTGTATCAATTGGATTTATCATAGTAACAGTTCTATCTAACTCAGATACATTTAGCTTTAACATACGAATTTTTACCTTTTTATTTTTTCCAGTTAAGTTTTCCAACAACCTTTAATAACCATCAAAGTACATTATACAGTATTATTTTTATACATCAACTACAATATATCGTATGTAGTCGGTAGCCAGGATGGCGCGAGTCAATTATTTTTTAGAGTACCAAAACTCAGTGCGCTTAGTATAATTTTTCAACTTCTAACGCCATGGCAATTTGATTACAAAAATTCTCTAACAGATGTAATTGTTCTGGAATAAGTAATTTATTTGGATCTTTTGGTAATACCCTTAATACCCCTACCGAACCATTAGAACCCAATAAAGGAACATATAATGCTTCATTATCTGGTAGTGTTTGGGTCCCTAACCCTGCTACTTGCCCTAATTCATACACCCATTCGGCAACACTATACTCTTTCGCAGTCAAAACTACCTTAAAATTTTTACCAGAATGAGCAACTACCAACTTATGGGTTTTAGCTGAAACATCCGGCAATAATGCCAAAACTTCACTATCAAATACTTCAGATATATGGTGTACAGCAATTTTTAATAATTGATCTACACCACGAGTATTAGCAAGTTGCTTACTTAAAAGATGCATAACTATAGCTCGTTGTTCTCTCATACGAAAGAATTTTTCTTGTTTTTTTATTAATAAAATTAAATAAGCAATTACTTCAGCTCCTAACAGCATTACAAAAAAAGAAATTAAATATGATTTAGAACGTAACCCAGTACTTAACCCTAAATATTTATAAAGTAAAAAATTGATCACCATGCATAACACAATAATTGTTAAAGTAACTACTACATTAACAACATACGTACTAAATTTTTGATTGGTCTTTGTAAAATGTTTAATATTTTTAGAATCACCACGTAAAATATGAAGATCTAGATCATTACAAAAACGAACTAATTCGTTTGCTAAACTTGGTTTAAATATTTCTTTCCAATTAGATCTAGAATTTTTACCTAAAATAATTCTAGTAATATTATAATCCTTAGAAAAATTTATAATTTCCTTAGCAACATTTGTTCCACCTATTGTAAAAGTTTGGCCACCTAATTGTTCAACTAAATGCAAATGTCGAACAATATTGTTACGTTCTTCTTCCGATAATTGTATATTTGGCCTTTCAACATGTATTGCAATCCACTGAGCCCTAAGTCTTTTGGCCATTCTAAAAGCAGCACGGATTAATTTAGCAGCAACTAGATCTGAATCGATGCAAATTAACAAACGTTCTGTTGTTGGCCAAATTTTTTCTATAGATTCCCCTCTTCGATGCAATAATTCTTCAGCATTTACTTGCTCAGCAGTTACTCTTAAAGCTAATTCACGTAAAGCAATTAAATTATCTTGACAAAAAAAATTATCTACTGCTAAACCAATAATATCTTTAGAAACATAGACTTTTCCTTCTTTCAATCTTTTTATAAGATCTTCTGGTGGAAGATCTACTAATTCTATAGCGCGTGCTCTTTCTAAGATGGGATCTGGAACAGTTTCTTGAACAACAACATTAATTAATCTAGCAATAACATTGTTTAAACTTTCTATATGTTGAACATTAATAGTAGTATAAACATCTATTCCACGATCTAATAACTCCATAATATCTTGCCAACGCTTATTATGTCTGGATCCTGTTACATTAGAATGTGCCATTTCATCAACTAATACTAATTTAGGAGCACGTTTAAAAACTAGATCTAAATCAAATTCTAATAAATCTTTACCTCGATAATTAATAGTAGCTTGTGGGAGTACTTCTAGTTTTTTCAACAACAGTTCTGTCTCTTGACGCCCATGAGTTTCTACAATTCCAGCTACTACATCCACTCCTTCTTTAAGCTCTTCGATTGCACTCTGTAACATGGCATAGGTCTTTCCAACGCCAGGAGCTGCACCTAAAAAAATTTTTAGCCTACCACCTAAATTTTTTTGTTGATCTAATTCTTCTTTTTTAAGATATTCTAATAATTCTTTAGGGTTGGGACGTTCTTTAAATTCCATTTATAAATGAACCTCATCTAATGCTATATTTAATTTTAAGACATTAATTTTTGCCTCACCTAAAAATCCAAATTGAGGCTTTTCTATAAATTTATTAATCAAATTTATAATAACATTTTTAGGTAAATTACGTGTTTTAGATATTCTATTAACCTGATACAACGCCGCATTAACACTAATGTGTGGATCTAAACCACTAGCCGAAGCAGTAACTAAATCTATAGGGATCAACTGGTCCTTAGGACTAAATTTTTTTAGAATCACTATTCTAGCCTCTATATCTTTTAACAATTGTTTATTAAGTGGTCCTAAATTAGAACCTCCCGAATAAAGAGCGTTATATGGAAAGTTAGCCGTAGCTGAAGGTCTACCCCAAAAATATTTAGGATCCTCATAAAATTGACCAATTAATTCAGAACCAATAATTTTTTGATCTTTAATAATCAAACTACCATTAGACCTAAATGGAAAAAATAGTTGCGCTAAAATTGTAACTACTAAAGGATAAATTATGCCGGTTATAACTGTAATTATTAATAACAATCGTAATGCAATTTTATATTGTGATAAATATTTGACCATAAACTAACAGCTACTAATTAATAAAATTTAAAATAAAATCTATAAATTTAATCCCAATAAACGGCACTAAAATACCACCAACCCCATAAATTAATATATTATTTCTTAATAACATAACCGCAGAAACTCCACGATAACGCACCCCACGCAACGCCAACGGTATAAGACCAAATAAAATTAAGGCATTAAAAATAACCGCCGATAAAATAGCACTTTCTGGGGTCTTTAAACGCATAATATTTAAAGCATTTAAAACCGGATAAGTATTAGAAAAAGCTGCCGGCAATATAGCAAAATATTTAGCTACATCATTAGCAATACTAAATGTTGTTACCGCACCTCTAGTCATCAAAAGTTGTTTGCCAACTTCTACTATTTCAATAAGTTTAGTCGGATTAGAATCTAAATCAATCATATTACCAGCTTCTTTAGCAACCTGAGTACCGCTATTCATAGCAACTGCCACATCCGCTTGAGCTAAAGCCGGAGCGTCATTAGTTCCATCTCCGGCCATCGCTACTAATCTACCTTCTTTTTGTAATTTACGAATTAAGTTTAATTTATCTTCTGGGGTTGCTTCTGCTAAAAAATCATCTACTCCAGCTTCTGCTGCTATTGCCGCTGCTGTAAGAGGGTTATCACCAGTAACCATAATGGTCTTTATTCCCATTCTTCTAAGTTCCAAAAATCTTTCCCTAATCCCACCTTTAATAATATCTTTTAATACAATAATCCCTAATATTTTTGTTTCTTCGACAACTAATAATGGTGTAGCACCTTGTTTAGATATATTATCTACTAATCCATGTATAGAAGGATCAATTTGTCCACCTTTAGAACTAACATAAGCAATTACTGCGTCTGACGCACCTTTTCTTATTTCTCGATCTTTTAAAATCACTCCACTCATACGAGTTTGTGCTGTAAATGGTATAAATACCGCTCCAAGTTCCTGGATATTTCTACCTCGTATCCCATATTTTTCTTTAGCCAAAACAACAATACTGCGACCCTCTATTGTTTCATCTGCTAAAGATGCAAGTTGTGCAGCATCAGCTAAAACTTCCACCGAAACACTACTACCTATATCGCTAACAGGAATAAATTCGCTTGCATGTCTATTACCTAAAGTAATAGTACCAGTTTTATCTAATAACAATACATTAACATCGCCAGCAGCTTCAATTGCTCTACCAGAGGAAGCAACTACATTACGTTGGATCATCCGATCCATACCAGCAATACCAATGGCAGAAATAAGACCACCAATAGTAGTTGGTGCCAAACAAACAAATAATGCTATTAATATTGTTATAGTTACTACCTTACCAACTTGCATAGTTTCTACACTATAAATTGAATAAGGCAACAATGTGCTACAAACTAACAAAAATATTATGGTTAATGTTACTAATAACACACCTAATGCTATCTCGTTTGGAGTTTTTTGACGTTTAGCTCCTTCAACTAAAGTAATCATATGATCTAAAAATGTTTCACCTGGATTGGCGGTAATTCTTATAATCAACCAATCTGAAATAACTATAGTACCACCGGTAACCGCACTCCTATCTCCACCACTCTCACGAATTACTGGTGCACTTTCTCCGGTAATAGCACTTTCATTAACAGAAGCAATCCCCTTTACAACTTCACCATCTGCAGGAATATAATCTCCCTCCTCAACAAAAACATAGTGGCCAATTTGTAACTCGGTTGATTTAACTAATGTAAAAATAGATCTATTATCTGGATCGTTAAGTTTTTTTGCTTGAATTAAATGGCGAGTTTTACGTAAAGATGCTGCTTGAGCTTTCCCTCTTGCTTCAGCAATTGCTTCAGCAAAATTAGCAAATAATAATGTAACCCATAACCAAAAAGTAATTGCAAAAATAAAGCTACTAGGTTCTTCACTTTTAATTAAAAATGTTTGTAAGGTTAAGCCTGTAATAATTAAATTACAAATATATACCGTAAACATTACTGGATTCTTAATTTGATGTAATGGATGCAATTTAAAAAAAGTGTCTTTTAATAAATTTAAATTTATTAAATTATTTAACATATACTTAAATCTCTATACCCACCTCCATAAGTATAAGCCATACTTTCGACTAATGAGTTTTAGGTGTTCTAAAACTCATTAGCTGAGAGTATAGACTCAAATTTTAGGCCTAAGGACTATGGCTTTTTTAAATGACGACAGATAGTCATCCTTTAAAGTCAACTGTTGTGGGTTATTAGGTTTTTTATGTTCTAACGGAAACTCCTCTGCCCCAAATCCTTCTCTATTATGAGGCATGTCTCTACCAGTACCTAGAGTAATAACTGTATTTTTTTGCCTATCAAAGTTCCAAATTAAAGTAATATGACCCCCCCCAGTCCCAACCGAAGTATTTGGATCTTCAGAACCTTTAAATCCTCTATGTAAATAAATATCTCCAGGTTGAGTATTAGTTTTGTCTGTAACTACTGTAAATTTATCCATTATCTCTTGTTTGATGGTAACAGAACCTGTATTACAACATAGCCTATAAAACTCATCAGTGTTGTAAGCTACCTTTAAATTTGTCCATCTAGCAACTGCAGAACTACAATCATCTGGACGATAGGTTAAATACCCAGAATTATTCATGCCAGGATACAAAATATCCGTACCTCTCGAACCACCAAAAGCAAAGCCACCATGTACAAAAAACAATGCCGATGGCCGTTTAACCGTATAATCACCTTTTTTAAAAAACCTATAACCTGCCAAACCACCAGACAATTCATCGTTTAGAGGAAGCGGGGCAGCATGATAAATCGGTGAATATGGCTCTTCTAATGATAAACCATTACTGCTACCAACCAATGAAAAATTAATAGACAATATTGCAGCACTTAAATAGGTTACTTTAGATGTTCCCCAAAATAATCTATTATTACCTTCATTACTGCTACTAGCAGCTACATCTAAAATTGGAATAAGGTTAGGTTGAATACTATTATCTGAATACCCAAGAATACCATCACTTTCTGATGGTAAAGAACCTGTAGCTATACTAGCTACTATACTATCGGATCTACATAATTCTCTAACCTTCAATAAAACATTTTCCATTTTATACGTCGTAACTGAATATAATAATTTATAAGGGTTTTCAATATCAAAATCATCGGTAGGTTGATATTTTTGTTCTGTTGTTCCAGGATTAGTTTTTCCCAATTCCCTATAAAAATTTTTCAAAGATTGATAATCTCTTTCTAAATCTTCTCGTATTTTACGACTTAATCCATCCCCACTATAATCACCAGTAGACTGATTAATTTCGCTATGTACTTTATTATCCAATAGCATACCATCTTGAGCGGTTTTAATTTTTTGGCATCGTTGCAATATTTCTATTCCTGCTTTTTGAATTAAAGCATTATCACTACTATAAAACTCATAAAAATTACCATTATTAATACTTATTTTTTCTTGGATTGGCATAAAAATTACTCCTCAACAGTACAATCTTAACAACAGTTAGCCAACTAAGGATTAGCAGTCCTCATTTGTAGTTAGTGAAACTATCTTTAGAGTATTGTACTCTCAACTAATGAAATTCCGATAGGGCGAGTGCTATGAAAATTATTATTCCAACAGAACCACAAAATATTCCCAATGTAATTAAAACTGGTTTATTAATATGGAAGCATATTTTAAATAAAACGATACCATTTAGTTTGATTTTTATAACTCTAAATTCAATATTAGTAGCCGTTCTTGGAGACAAAATAAATAATTATAGTTTGGATCAATTTTCTTTAAATCTACTTTTTAGTAAAAGCAACCTATTGTTGGGTAGCATGATTATTATATATGCCATTGTTTTTGCTACTACAAATGCCGGTATGATTTATATTGTTAACAAAACCATACACAATGAATCCGTACTTTTTAATCAAGCAGTTGCCAAAGGATTTAAAAAAGCATTTTCACAGTTATTAATTTTTATTTTATATCTTATGATAGCAACAATAGGACCTTGTTTATTATTTATCCTTTTATTAAGCATCCCTAAAATTATTACTACTTTTGCAAGTAAGTCTATAATATATCTATGTTGTATTTTGTTCTTTACCCCAGGGATGATTATTTTAGTATACTTTATGTTTGCAATGTATCTAGCAATTATAGAAGAACATAGTGTTATAAATTCCATAAAAAACAGCTTTAAATTAGTTTCGGGAAATTGGTGGCATACACTCGGAGCTTTTTTAACAATAAATTCTATATCTAGCGTATGCTCTTTACTACTTAATAAATTTTCTGCAAAGGTAGTAACTATTATAATGTCAACAGAGCATAATCTGTGTATTAATTTTTTCTTAAAAAATAGCTTATCTACAATCTTTATAACTCCATTAACTTATGCGTTTATTATGGCTATGTTATACAATCTTCAAGCTAAAAAGAGATGTACACTCGAGTTATAGTAATCGCACATGAGTTTTCGGTGCTCTAAAAAACAAGGAGTGTTGTTTGAGCCTCCTTGGGCCCTAGTTGCTCTTTTCTTTGCGAAAGGCGAGTTTCACGAAAAAATATCAGGATAGATATTTTTGACGTGTGCAACACGCCAGAAGGGCGAGCGCCAGGATAGCGCGAGTCACTTGTTTTTTAGAGCACCGAAAACTCATGTACGATTACTATATAACATTAATTGTTCAACAATCGGCCCTAAACTAAATGCAGGTAAAAAAATTAGTGCCGTAATAATTAAAATTACCATTACTAGCACAATAACAAATAACAAGCTGTTTATTGGTAGTGTCCCAGAACTATTAGGTACAATTTTCTTATTAGCCAAAGAGCCAGCTATTCCTAATATAGGTATAGCTATAAAATAACGCCCAACTAACATTGCTATTCCACCTAAAGTATTATAAAAAATATTAGAATCTAATCCAGAAAATGCGCTACCATTATTATTAACCATAGAAGAAAAGGCATATAAAATTTCAGTAAATTTATGAATCCCTTGATTAACAGAAGACTGAGGAAATCTACCAAGATCTAAAATAACCGCTATAGCAGTACAAACCAACACCATTAATGGCATAATCAATATAATCAAAGATACCATTTTCATTTCGTAAGCTTCGATTTTTTTACCAAGATACTCTGGCGTTCTACCTACCATTAAACCGGAAACAAATACTGTTATTATCACAAATATCAACATTTGATATAAACCAGATCCTACTCCTCCTAAAATTACTTCTCCTAAATCTATCAACCATAACGGTATTAAACCACCTAATGGCAAAAATGAATCTAACATACTATTAATTGAGCCATTACCAGTTGCAGTAGTAATTACCGACCATATACTAGAATTTAAAGATCCAAACCGCACTTCTTTACCCTCCATATTACTGCCAGACAGATGGGTTTTAATTGATTCTGGATTAGCTTGTTGTTCTATTAAGTTAGTTGCAATTAAACACGGTATTAAAATTAAACTCATCGCAATTAATAAGTTCCAACCATGTTTACGATCTCGTACCATAACTCCAAATGTATAACATGATGCAGCTGGTATTAAAATTATTGCTAACATTTCCAATAAATTAGAAAAAGGCGTTGGATTTTCTAATGGATGAGCTGAATTAGCATTAAAGAACCCTCCACCATTCGTTCCTAATTGCTTAATCGCCACTTGCGAGGCAACTGGGCCCATAGGGATTATTGAACTATTTTTTGATATATTTTCATAATACTGATTTTTTTTTAAATTTTGAGGAACCCCTTGTGAAGCTAATAACAATGCTAACACTAATGAAATCGGAATAAAAACATACAATATTCCTCGTACTAGATCTACCCAAAAGTTTCCTAAACAAGTAGTTTCTCGTCCCACTATCCCTCTAATAAAAACAATCAATACCGCCATTCCAATTGCTGGTGAAATAAAATTCTGTACTGTTAATGCAATCATCTGGGTAAAGTAACTTAAAGTACTTTCGCCACTATAAGACTGCCAATTAGTATTCGTTATAAAACTGGCCGCAGTATTAAATGCAACATCTGGACTAACTGCATTAAAATCTTGTGGGTTTAATGGTAATAATGCTTGTATCCTTTGAATAACATATACTATTACAAACCCTAAAAAACTAACAATTAAAATTGCTACCCCATATTCCTTCCAATTCATAGAACTTTCTGGAATAATTTTGCAAATTCGATAAATTCTTTGCTCTATAGGATTTAACACTCGAAATATTAAATTAGTGTGATTTTTATAAGAGCCATCATAAATAAAGGCCATGTATAAACCGAGAGGTTTAACTAATAATAAAGTAAACCCTAACAATACTATTATCTGTAGTATTCCATTATGATTCATATCGCTTATACTCTCGACTAATGAGTTTTCGGTACTCTAAAAAAATAATGAGCGGTGTTTGAGCCCCATGCTGCTGCTGTTAGCGCTCTTGAGCGCAAGGCGAGTTCAGCAAATTATTTTTTTAGAGTACCGGAAACTCATGTTTGATCAGCATACTAAAAAATTTCTGGCTTTAATAAAGCAATTAACAGGTAAATAAATAATATGATAACAATAAACCCTATAATGAAATAAATTGGGTTCACAGTAAATCAAACATCCAAATTAATACAATGCTTATTGCAAAAAACGCCAAACCAATTCCTAAGTATAATAAGTCTATCATTTTTTCTGGGATTTATTATTAATTAATTGATGTATAGAACCATAATTACGTACGATAGGTTTTAGATTTTTAATTTCAACAGGTAAGTTTTTCATATCATTTAATGCTAATTCTTTATTAGCATAGCTACCGTATACTACCACAAACCAAGTATTTTCTTGTTGAGGATTAAATTTACCAAGAAAATACTTGGCCTTACCATTTAATATAGGGTTAGTAATTAATTTTTTTACAGTTTGTTCATTTTTAGACGCCATAAGTTGCAAAGTATAACGATTTTTAGCAATATTAAGTAGATTTTTTTCTGCTGTAGCTGTATTTACAATTTTTACTGTTGTATTTTCTATAATTGGCAATTTTAATTCTGCTATTTTTCGTTCTAATTTATCGATATTTTCTAAATTAGCCGCACCTAATTTACTTAATTCTGATTGTATATGTTCCTGTAAATTATTTTTTAGATCTGCATATAATTGTTGGTATAATTCTTCATATTGTATTTTGTGTAAATTATTTTCTGTTGCTACTGTTTCTGTTTTTGGTATCTCAGTTGGGGTTAATGTTTCCATTGGCTGAGGTTCTTCAATAACTTTTGCTAATTGAATAGGTTTTGATGATTCGACAACTGGTTCTGCTACCCTTTGCAAATTATCTTTTTTTTGTATAAATCCAAATAAGACATACGCTACTACTAATAAGCTACAACAAATTGTTACCCTTATTACCGGAGGGCTAATTATATTCTGTAATAAATTTTTAAAAATCATATTTTCTCCAGTATTTTTTAAATTTAATTCTGAGGTAGCTAATTGTTTAATTTTTCCTATAATTCCACCAGAAGCATTATAAATTTTCTTCAACTCCTTATGATCGAAAGTTAAATCTATACTACGCAAAAATGCTACCATTTGTTCGTAGGTTAATGGCTTTAAATTAATAATTTGAAATTTGCTTTCCAAAAAATCTTTTAGCACTGATTTTCTCAGACTGTTTTCTAAACTAAAATCAGCACATAATATTAAACTAAATTGACTGCCTTCTGAACTAACTATAGTATAAAGTCTCATTAGAGAATTTAAGGAATCCCATGATAGTTTTTCTGCATCATCAATCACTAGTATCCAACGACAGTTTGGTTGAGAAAAAATAGCTTTTTGTAGTTCTCTCCAATCTGGAGCTAAATTATTGTCCCAAGGTAATCCAAACCCTGTAGTAACTTGTCGTATTAAAGTGGTAACTCCTAATCTAGGATCACCATACATAGAAAATATTTTAAAATGAGGAGCTAATAGATTAATTAATTCTTGCTTTAAGCTAGTTTTACCACTAACCGCATCACCACTAATTAATATAATATTATCACTATGTTGTATAACATTATCTAGGTTTTCTAAGCACTCGCTCCAATGCCAATCTCTAAATAAAGTTTCCTCATTTTGACGCATATTTTTCCCCTAAAATAAGCTATATACTGATCAATACATGATGTTTTCGATGCTCTAAAAAACAAGTCGTGAAACTCGCCTTTCACAAAGCAAAGAACAACAGATATCCAAAGAGGCTCAAACAACACTCCTTGTTTTTTAGAGCACCGGAAACTCATGCGTGATCAATACATATAATTATACTATACACAATAAGCTCTGCAATGTAGGTAATCTATAATTTTATTTACGACCTCTTCTACCCCACAATTATCAGTAGCTACTACAAAATCAGCTATTTTACTATACAAAGGCTCCATGGTTTTCATTAGTTCCATTAAATATTGTAATTTATTATCAACAATTAATAAAAATGGAGGTTGCTTCCCAGATAACATTATCCTAGTATATTGATTTATTGGGTTGGCAGCTAAATAAATTATTTTACCTCGCATAGTAAATAAGTTTTTATTTTCTACTTGTAAAATACTATTGGTACTAGTTGCTAAAATAATATTTTTTTTAGAAGTATAGTTATTTAACATTTCTGTCTCTAATTTTTGAAATCCTTCTTTACCCTTTTCTTGCCAAATTTCAATAATTTTTTTACCAGTAATATTCTCCATTTCTAAATTAGTATCTATAAATTTTAGCGATAAAAAATTTGCCAACATACGACCAACTGTAGTTTTACCAGAACCACTTGGACCAATTAAAAAACAAGCTAATTCAGACATAATATCTCACTATCCTTTTTTGTTTTGATCTACTAGTGGTTGCCTTATCCTTGGAGTAATAAACACTAACATTTCTGATTTACTATCAGCAATTGTTTTATTTTGAAATAATCTACCTATCACTGGTATTTCACTAAAAAACGGGATTTTGGTTTTAGTATCTGTTACTACGTCTTGAAATATTCCACCCAATACTATGGTTTCACCATTATCTATTAAAACATTAGTTTTTAAAGAACTAGTTTTAATAGAAGGGGTAGTAGATGATCCTCCAGCTTGACCAGATGTATCAATACTATCATTACTTATTGTTAGATCCATAGAAATTTGATCGTTAGGAGTAATTTGTGGAGTAACAGATAAAGTAAGAGTGGCACTTTGAAAACTAGTAGTGCCAGCATAACCAGTAGTACCAGGAGTTGTATACGGTACGTTAACACCAGACGATATAGAAGCAGCTTGTTTATCTTGAGTTAAAACTTTTGGTTTAGCAATTGTAGTAGTTAAACCTTCTACTTCTCCAGCATCTATTTCCATATTTAATATAGTACCACCAGGCAACCTACTTAAAGCTAAACCTAAAACTCCAACCCCACCAGTACCAAGATTAAAAAATTGACCAGTATTCTTTCTAATACCAGCCGCCAAATCAGGCGATGCTATAATCGCTTGTGCTGCACCAGCAGCCGTAGTTGCAGTCGATGCCGTAGTAGTATTGGCAGCAGCAGCCCCAGCATTACTACTATTATTAACATTTATCGTAGTGCCAGTAGCTGCACTACTAACGCTGGCTCCAGTTCCACTAGATGCAGCAGCACTTGTTCCTGAACCAAAACCTATTCTACGAGTACCAAGCATCGCTGCTGCTGCGCCATTTAATTTAATACCAAGGACATCTTGAAAATTTTCATCACAACTAATAATGTACGCTTCTATTAACACTTGTCTTATAGGTACATCTAATATTTTAATTAAATCTCGCACATCATTAATTTTATCTTCTATATCTTTAATCAACAAGGTGTTAGTTCTTGAATCTACACTAACACTACCTCTATCCGACATTAGCGAAGTATTTTTATCTCCTTTGATCATTTTTACCATATCTTCAGCTTTAGCATAATTTATTTGCAAATATTCTGTTTTTAATGGCGCTAAAGCTTCCAATTGTTTAGCCGACGCCAATTCAATTTGTTCATATTTAGATAATTCTTCGGTTGGAGCTATCAATAATACGTTACCTGATTCTCTTTTACCTAAACCCTTAGATTTTAAAACAAAATCTAAGGCTTGATCCCACGGAATATTCTCTAATCTTAAAGTTACATTACCCTGTACTGATTCGTTAGCTACAATGTTTAACCCAGTAAAATCCGCCAATAATTGTAATACTGCTCTTATTTCTATTTCTTGAAAATTTAAAGAAATTTTTTCCCCAGTAAATTTAAATTTTCTCGATTTTTCTAATTGTTGTTGTAACTCCGTCATGGGACGAGTTTCTACTATATATTTATCTCCAATATGATAAGAAATTTTTTCATACTCACCACCAGCTAAAATTTTTACAATAACATTATCACCTTCTTTAGTAAGCGTAATGCTTTTCATCGGCGTTCCGAAATCACTAACATCGAAACGACGTAGTAATTGACTTGGAATAGTGGCACCTTTAAAACTAACTTGCATCTCACCATTACCATTATCTTTAAAATCTATATTCATCATGTCTGATTTAACATCCAACACCAATTTACCCTCGCCACTATCTCCTCGCTTGAAATCTAACGCGGAAATAGCATAACTATCTTTCTGTCCTAAAGGCGCTTTATACGCTTCGTTTTTAATAGTTAAAATTAAATCATTACCATTTACCTCTGAAGTAAATGGTACAGCATTATTTAAAGAAATAACCATGCGAATTTTTTGACCATTATTAGCAAAATTAATACTTTTTACTAAATTAAAAGATAATTTTTGAAATAATTTCTCCGATGGTAAATTGTTTATAGTATCCACAAAATCAAAAACTAATTCTGGTGGAGAATCCATTACAAAACTAGTAGGTATTCTAGGTAAATCCGAAAATTTCAAATTAACTTGCACACTATCCCCAGCTACATTTTTTATAATAACATCTTCCAGTTTAATCTGTTTAGATTGAGGTTCATCTATAGCTGTAGCAATATTAAAAATACTTATCAATATAATAAAGGAGATCCTTTTAATAAATATCATTGTTATTATTCCCCCTAATGTTCCATTAAATTTACTGTTTAGTCTTAATACCCATATCAGCCTTTCTACCAACCCAACCACCTTCTCCATCTGGCACCGTCTCTTCAATAAAAACTTGTTTCTCAGTAATTTTGGTGATCTTTCCGGAATTTTCTCCCAAAAAATTACCTTCTTTAACTCGATGAATAATTCCTGTTCGATCTACAATTAACGCCCACATTTCACCTCGTTTTTCTAAAGTACCAACCATTATTAAACTATCTAACGGCATACCTTCTAAATATTCTTTTGGTCGATCATAATCTGGTCTTCTTTGTTGCTTTATTACACCTTTTCTGGTAGTTGGCATTTTGTATGGTGAATTATTTACAGGTAGGCTAAATGGTTCTCTAAATTTAATAGCCTCATAACTAATTTGAGTATATTCTTTTAAATGTGATAATGGTTCTATACTACTAATTTGTGATTTTTTAGTGTTTTCAACAAATTTTTTAACATCACCACTTGTCATATCACATGACACTAATAATAGACTAGCTAAAATTTGTATAATTAACTTTAGCATATTACAATTTCTCCTTGGATACATACCAATAAGTTTTGGCATAAATTTCCATAGATAACATAAAATCTTCTTTACCGATCTTCTTTTTAATAGAAAAATTATGTAACGTAACTATACGTGGTAATTTAGACAATCCAGTGGTAAAATTTCCAAAACCATGATACCTACCAGTTAATACCATCTTAATTGGTTGTTCAAAATAAAATCCTTTGTCTACAGGTTCTTCAGGTTTAATTAATTCAAATTCTAATCCAGCAGATAATGCTTGTTGTGAAATATCCTCAAGTAACGCCGGGATTTCTCCTTGACCTGGCAATTTTTGTAATAAAGTCTGCAACATTTTTTGAATTTCAACCATTTGAGATTTATAAGAATTTAAATTAGCAGCTTGACCGTAATTATCAACAAAACTAGCACGTAATTTATTCTGTTTGAGTGCAGCTGTTGCTAAAGCACTAACACTATCTTTTAGTATTATAAAATATGCTATGACTAGGGCCGCTAGAAATACTCCACCTAAAGCCGCTATTCTAAATTGTATTGGCCACGATCCTATCTCTCGTATCTCTAAGTCATCTACAGTAACATTGATTTTATCAACCATATATATTCACCCAGTTACCTGTACCTCTATAATAAACGACACTCCATGTTCATTTGTTTGATTTTGTTGTGGTACTTTTATTTCTTGTAATTTTGGACTAGAAAAAATTTTAAATTCTTCTAAATTACGCATAAACAAAGATACTCTTGTATTAGAATCACTTTGTCCATCAAGAACTAATTGGTTGTCTTTCAACTCTGCTTGATTTAATACAATCCCATCTGGAACTGCTCTAGCTAAACTATCTAAAATGCTAATCACATAAGAACGTTTAGATTGCAATGAATTAATAACTTCCAATCTAGATAATGCCATCTTTTTTTGTTCTTTAAGTCCATTAATTTCTTTAATTTTTTCTTGATAAAATGTAATTTGTGAATCTAAATAATTATTATTGTTATTTTGCACTGTAACCAAAAGTTTTACATAAATATTAACAACAAATACCGTAATAAAAGATATAATCACTGTAATTCCACAAAACACATAAAAAATATTATTCTTTTGGAATATTTTTTCTTCACGCCAAGGTAATAAATTAATGCTACTCATGCAGTTTCCTTAAAATTTCTAAGTGCCAATCCGCAACAATTTACTAGTCCTGCTGACTCTTCATTTAAAACATCGGCAGCAATATGATCTTCTAATAAAACATTAGAAAATGGATTGGCAACAAAAACCTTCACGTGCAACAATTCTCGCACTAAATCATCTATACCTACTAAATTACTGGTTCCTCCTGTTAAAACTATATAATCTATTCTTTTATACTCAGAAGAAGATAAAAACAATTGACATGCTCTGGTAATTTGTTGTGCTATTTTAGTACGAAATGGTTCTAAAACATCTACCTGATAATCTTCTGGTAAATCACCATATTTTCTAGCTAAAATAGCTTCTGGTAATGTTAAACCATAACGTTTTTGAATTTCATCTAATAATTGTTGTCCTCCAAATGCTTGTTCTTTAGTATAAACTGAACGTAAATTATCAAAGAAATTTAAACTAGTACTAGTTGCTCCAAGATCTAATAACGCTATTAATTTTTCTTTTCCTTGCTCTGGTAAATCTTTAGCAATTAATTTACAAAATACTCTTTCTATAGATAAAGGTTCTATATCTATAATTTTTGCTTTAATACCAACGTCTTCTAAAATATTTATTCGAGTATTAATATTCTCTTTTTTGCTAGCAACTAATAATACATCGTTTAAGTTATGGCCAATTTTAGATGGCCCCAATACCTCAAAATCTAAATTAACTTCATCTAATTCATAAGGAATATAACGATCTGCTTCTAAAGATATTTCATTTGCGATTTCTTTTTCGGTTAATCCAACTTCTAATTGAATAATTTTTGATATTGATGAAGAACTAGGAATAGATATACAACCTAAACGACTAGTAATTTTAGATTTGTTTAAAGCTTTAAGAAGAGCTTTAGTTACAGCATCCTTATTTCTAATGTTTTTTTCTACAATATCCCCAGTTTGAAGATGCTCTACTGCAAAATTTTTGACACAATAACGATTGTTTTTCTGAGTTAATTCCATAATTTTTACTGCAGATGAACCTAAATCTATGCCAATAATGGGATCTAGAAATACCCCAAATAATTCTAAATATTGTTTTATTTGCTGATTTTCAGTTTTAATTTGCATAACATTACTATTTTTATTGTTTTTTAAGCCTTCTAACTTGATTGTAGCTGCACGGGCGATTAAGTCAACTGGATTGTTATAATTTCAAAGACTAATGTGCAATCAGTATTATTACCAAACTTATGTATAATTTTTATAGCATTTTTATTACTGTGATATAATAAATTTTAGGTACCACAAATTATGATTACTAATACAATTAACGCTATAGAAATATCACCAAAAGTAAGCGCAGACGCTAGTGTGATTTGGATGCATGGGCTAGGCGCCGGTGGAGACGATTTTTTACCTATCGTTGACCAATTCAACCTACCACATAATCACTCCATACGTTTTGTTTTTCCAAATGCCCCAATTAAAGCTGTTACTATAAATAATGGTATGAAAATGCGCGCTTGGTATGATATTAAATGCTTCAATAGCCTAGATACCAACAATTGTGATAGTCATGATGGGATTTTAGAATCACAGTTTATAATTAATAATTTAATTAAACGAGAAATAGAACAAGGCATTAATGCTAATCGCATTATATTAGCTGGCTTTTCACAAGGTGGAGCTATGGCATTATATACCGGGTTAAGATTCGGTAATCTATTAGGTGGACTTATTTGTCTTTCTGGTTATTTACCATGGAATAATCTCTTATCTAAAGAAAGAGATTTATCTAATCAACGTGTACCAATTTTTATGGCACATGGGTTGTTCGATCCAATAGTAGCTTTTTCTCTAGGAAAACGATCTTATGATCAATTATTATCTCTAAATTACAATGTAAACTGGCATACATATCCAATGCAACATACTGTTATAGATCAAGAAATTATGGATTTAGGTAATTTTTTAAAAAAAATCTTAGGATATAGCTCATGAAAAAATATAAAATGCTTATTATAGCTTCAACAATAAGCATTATTTTTATAATGCTATGTGTTTTTAATTGGAGATTGCACAAACATTTGGTAGCTACTACTTCTAAACTTTATAGTTTAGAGTATAACCTTAGCCAACTACAAAAAAATTGGCTGGAACACTCAGAAACAACTGCTAAACAATTAAAATCTGTTACCTCTAATTTGCAAAATCAATTTGCCGAACTAACCAATAGCATAGGACATGTTGAAGCAACAGAAGCTGGTTATCAATTACGAGCAACTTTAAGATTAGCAACGTTAGCTGCCATGGAACTAGCATTAAATAAAGAAGAACCTTTAGCTAAAGAATTGTTAAAGCAAGCTATTAATAAATTAATTAAGCTTAACGATCCCAGATTAAATCCAGTATTATATAGTTTACAAGATGAATATAACTATTTACTAGATGAAAAAAATACTATTGTAACTAGTAAAGAAGTATTTAAAAGAATAGATCAAATCCAATTACTATTAGAAAAATTACAAAAATCAGAATTACCTGAAGTAGAAATGAGTGATCTATTTACTGATGCTAAGTCCAACAATTTTATTTCTAAAATATCCTATTTTAAAATAGAAATATTAAATATTTATTTAGAACAAGTAAAATTAGCATTTGCAGAAAATAATGATACTTTATACCAACAAGCCTTATCAGCTATTAATAAAACTTTAAAATTAGTACTTTGGGCCCCAGAATCTGTATTAGAAATTCAAGAACAAATATCATGGTTAACTAATGTTGAAATTAAAAATTATTCTTTATTATTACAAGCAATTTTAAATTTAGAAGATTTGTTATGAGAAAAAACATTTATGAGTAACGTATTAGATCCAATTATTGATGCCATTGATGGGTTGCTTGGTTGGGTCGGAGTTTCATTTGGACAATGGGCAGAATCTTATTGTAAACTAGAAACTGCCGAAGACACTTATAATTTAGTAGCTAGAGATGGTTCTTTAATATCTATAATTCAAATACATGGAGTAAAATACTTAGTTGGTCCTGAAGAATTTGAACGGATCCATAACGAATTAACTACCGGCTTAAAAACTGCCCTTAGCCGCGATGGTCATGGCATACAATTATTTTTTAAACATGATAACGAAAATATAGAACAACAGTTAAATAATATTTTATCCCCCGCTCGAGAAACTGCTGAACGTCTTAATTTAAATTTAAAAGATCTATTCGATGAAAAAATAAATTTCTTAAAAAATTATTGCCATAACGAAGAAATGTATTTGGTTCTATGGACCATGCCAAATTCTATGTCTAAAACTCAAGCAGAACAAGCACAAAAAAATCGCATGGAACAATTTAAAAAAAATAAAATACCATTAATGGCAAATGCTCAGAATTTTTTAGCATCCATTCCAGAAATGCGTGAAAATCATAATACTTTTGTTGGTTTGACTCTAAATAACTTAATTGACGTAGGTTTTTCTTGTACTCAACTAGATGTCCATACTGCTTGCCGAGCAATTCGTAAAAATATTGATCCAGATTTTACTGACGACAATTGGCAACCATTTTTACCAGGAGATAAAATCCCAGTTAGAGAAACAAAAAATTTTGCTGGTACTGTCTCTGATATATTATGGCCACCACTTTACAAACAATTAATTCCTAGAGATGCTACTATTCAAGATTTACGCATAGCTAAAATTGGCGATCGAATTTATGGATCAGTATTTATAGATCTATTTCCTAAAGAACTAATAGCATTTGTTACTTTATTACATAGATTACAACACTATAGTTTACCATGGCGCATATCTTTTTGGGTAGAAAGTGGTGGCGTAGAATCACTATCTTTAAAATCTACGGTTTCTTCTATATTAAGCTTTGCTTCAGAAAACAATAAATTGATTAATAAATCTATAGATTATTTAAGATATTTACATACCAATACCGATGAAGCTGTTGTAAAATTAAAAGTTACAGCAACCACTTGGGCCGCAGCTAACGAAGAACTTTTACTTAAAAGAAGAATAGCAGAACTTGCTAAAGCTTTACAAAGCTGGGGCTATACAGAAACTTCGGAAATATCTGGGGATGCATTAGCAAGCATATTATCTAGTGCATTAGCCATAACAAATGATAGCGTTGCAGCAACTTCTGTAGCACCTTTATCTCACGTAACCTATATGTTTCCTTTAACTAGGCCAGCTTCACCTTGGGAACATGGGGCAATCTTGTTTCGATCCCCAGATGGTAAAGTTTGGCCATATCAACCAGGATCTACTTTACAAACAACATGGATCGACATCATTTATGCACGTCCAGGTTCTGGTAAATCTATATTATCTAATGCAATAAATTTAGCTTTATGTTTATCTGCTGGTATTACAAGATTACCAAGAATTGCAATTATAGATATTGGTCCTTCCAGCAGTGGCTTAATTTCTTTATTAAAAGAATCTTTACCTAAAGAACAACAACACTTTGTAGCATACCATCGCTTACGTATGGTTAAAGAAATGTCTATTAACCCTTTCGATACTCAACTAGGATGTCGCTATCCTTCTCCTCAAGAAAGAGCTTTTTTGGTCAATTTTTTAACATTACTAGCAACACCTATTGGTGAAACCAAACCATATGATGGTATTCCAGATATGGTTGGTCTAATTGTAGATGAGATGTATAAAAATTTTGCTGATGAAAACGCTCCAAATTTATACACTGCAAATTTAGATTTATCTATAGATCAAAAATTACAAAAACTTAATTTTACATCAGATCCCCATACTACTTGGTGGGAAGTAACAGATTTATTATTTAAAAAAGAAGAAATACATTTAGCTGGTATTGCTCAACGTTATGCTATGCCTTTATTAGCTGATGCTGCTTCTATTTGCCGTAATTCAAATATAGAAGATTTATATGGAAAAATTAAAACCCCAACTGGTGAAGATCTAATAAATGCCTTTGGAAGAATGATTTCTTCTGCCATTCGTGAGTACCCTATTCTATCTAGTATCACTAGCTTTGATTTAGGAGAAGCACGAGTTGTATCTTTGGATTTAGATGAGGTTGCAAAATCAGGTGGAGAAGCAGCCGATAGACAAACTGCAGTTATGTATATGCTAGCTAGATATATTTTGGCAAAAAATTATTACCTTGTAGAAGATCATGTTGCAGAAATGCCTACTTTATACCATGAATTTCATAAAAAACGTATTAAAGAAATTAGAGAAGATCCAAAACGCATAGTATTTGACGAATTTCATCGTACTTCTAAAGCCAAGGCTGTACGTGATCAAGTAATTGTTGATATGAGAGAAGGTAGAAAGTGGAAAGTACAAGTTGCTCTTTTATCACAATCTATCGATGATTTTGATCCAGTTATGATAGAATTTGCTACTGCAATATTTATTATGGATGCTGGACCAAAACAAGCAGTTGAAAAATCTACTACAATTTTTGGACTATCCCCAACTGCAGCTTTAGCTCTAGAAAGACGAGTACATGGCCCAAGGCAAGATGGCTCAACATTTTTAGCTCAATTTGCTACTAAAGATGGTATTAATACCCAATTGATTACTAATACTATTGGACCAATGGAATTATGGGCATTTAACACGACAGCTGAAGATGTTCGCATTAGAAATGCATTATATGATCAAATAGGAGCATCTGCCGCTAGGCGAATTCTTTCTCAACTCTATCCTAATGGTTCTGCAGCTAAAGAAGTAGAGAAACGTTTAGCTTTATACGAAAACTCTAGTAAAGGCGAACTAGAAACTTCCTCTAAACAATTAGCACATTCCGTAATTGATCAAATTACTAATGAAATCTTAGAATACTACAAAAAAAATAAGTTTTAATTTTATTACGATTGGTATATCACTTATTTTGATTTAGTATGGGCTTTCACATAAGATTTTAGAACAGCATTAATTTTAGTTTGGTAACCTTTACCTTTTGTTTTAAAGAAATCTATGATTTCTGGTTCTAATCTAATTGTAATAGCACTTCTTTTTTTAGGTAAATGGATCGATGCATTAGCCCAAAATTCTTCATTTGTAGCAGGGATATCTGAATAATCAATACGTTTTGTGCGTTTATTCATGTTTTACCTCGTTTAAGTGATTATTAAAAATCTTTTGTTCACGTTTATTGGCTTTTCTCATTGAAATAATCCGTATTTTTCCATTTCTTTGTGTATGAGCTACAAGCACAATCCTTTTGGTGTTACCAAGAAAGCCCATTGTACAATACCTTGGTTCTCCATAATCTTTACGATGATCTATTGCCGTTATATGAAAATCATCAAAAACTTTAAAGGCATCATCAAAGGAAATTCCGTGTTTTAGTTGATTAGACTTACTTTTTTTAGAATCCCATTCAAAAGCCATACGTATAAAGTATACATACATTTTGTATTTACTTCAAGAACTAGTTTTATCTAATCAAAACCATTTAACGAATATTCACAATTCTGCTACTAGCAAAACTATTTTCAACGACTTAATGGTGTAAATACTCTATAATATAAAACATCTAAAATTAAATAGTCTTTTTACTTTATTTCTTTACGACTACCGTAAGATGCATACCCATCGAAGCAAGGATCTTATAGGCATTTTTTAAATATGGGTTACCACTATAAGATAACGACTTATATATACTGGTCCTACTTTGATTGGTTCTTTCAGACAAAGCTGCAATACCACCTTGTGCTTTAATAACATGCTGCAATGCAAGAAGAAAAACTTTTATATCCCCACCTTCAAGAGCTGCATTAAGATAGCCGGCTGCTTCTTCCGGATCTTTTAGAGATTCTATTAAATAAGCTTTAACATTTATGAAAAATTATCGCACAATTTATTCCACGATAATATTGTAACCAAACCATGTTCGGTATTCATAGTTAAACTTTGTTCCGCTGTATACACCAAAAATCTTTCTTGAACCTCTTCTTTAACTTGTTTAACAAAATAATCTAGACCAGACAAAAAACTAACATTAAATGTTGAACTAGATTTAATTTCATACAAAAATAATTTATTATTTCGTTCTAAAATAAGATCAATTTCGTTACCACCGTGATCTCGCCAAAAATATATTTTTCCATTTTGATCTAATTGTAAATATTTAATTATTTCACTTATTACAAATCCTTCAAAAATTGCTCCTCGCATAATATGTTGTTGCAAACTCTGTACAGAATCTATTTCTAATAATTGACATACTAAAGCAGAATCATAAAAGTATAATTTAGGAGTTTTAACTAAACGTTTATTAAAATTTTTATAAAATGGTCGTAATAAAAAGATAATATAAGATGCTTCTAATAAAGAAATCCATTCTTTAATCTGAGTATGAGATAAACCAGTATCTTGCGACAGATTACTTAAATTTAATAATTGCCCATGTCTTGCAGCACAAAATTTTAAAAACAATTGAAATTGCGATAAATTTCTAATATTTAATAAATTACGTACATCTCGTTCTAAATAAGTTTTTATATAACTTGAATACCACATTTTAATAGGTAATTTTTCATGATAGGGGCGAGGATATGTGCCACCGTATAAATATTCCCACAATGGTAATGGTTTTAAATTAGGGTGACTACAAAATTCTTTATAACTTAAAGGAAACAATTCTAAATAAGCACATCTTCCAGCTAAAGACTGGGTTATTTTTTCTTGCAATAAAATATTTTGAGAACCAGATAACACGTATCGATGATGTGGATTTTGATCAATATGTGCTTGTAAGTATGAAAACAATAGTGGCCATTTTTGAGCTTCATCGATTATAAGATTATGATTAGTAGTTAATATCGACTTAGGATCAGATTGTATATACAACAAATTATCAGGATCTTCTAAATTGAAATAATTAAAATTTGGACAGGTTTGTTTAATTAAAGTAGTTTTACCACTTTGCCTAGGGCCAGTTAAAGCAGTAATAGGAAAAGTAGTTATAGTATTTTCTAATATAGGTTTTAACAAACGCTCAAACATACCTTCAATTTTACACTTACATTAGTAAAATTGCAAGTTATAGTTTCAATATACCAATCGCACTTGAAATTAAGGTACTCTAAAAAACAAGAGTGTTGTTTGAGCCTCGTGAATTCTTGTTTTTCTATACTTTACGAAAAGGCGAGTTTCACGAAAAAATGTCAGGATAGACGTTTTTGACGTGTGCAACACGCCCGAAGGGCGAGCGCCAGGATGGCCGCGAGTCACTTGTTTTTTAGAGTACCTTAATTTCAAGTACGATGGGTATGTACTACCATATTCTTGGAACAGGAAGAAAACTTCTAACAACTGTATTATTTTCATCATCACCTATATTAAAATGAGAAGCAGTAATAGCAGCATTAGAATGTCTATTTTTTATTTCTGTTAAAGAGTTAGTGTAATCCTGGAACACTTCTTCGACCGGTTTGGCAGGACTTATTGTTCTGAACTCTATATCTTTGCCATCATTTGCACAAAAAAAAGTTCGATCCGAATGCCAACCTCTTGGGGTTAAACATTCTATTTCATTATCTGATTGTCTACAATAGTAGTTAATATTTATTTTATGTTTATAAGCTAGAAAATACATAAACCAAACCTCCAATTTTTAGTTTACTATATGTTGATGGGTAGACCGTTGTCAAATTAACAATATATAAAAATAATCTGAATAATAATTAAATGAATAACATAAATAAGTAATGTATGGCGGCTAATAATATTAATATTTAAAGAAATTGCTTGATCAAAATTCTTAATAACCATTAAAAAATATTGAAATATACCCAAAATAATTACTATCAATGCATATAGTTTAGAAGCATTCAGTACTGGATTAAATATTGCATTAAACATGGAGTTAAATAGTATAAATGTATTAATAATGGATAAAAATATAACAACAGCAACATCTATTTTTAACCGATCTGGATTATGGATCACAATATATCCTAAAATCATAATAGCTATTACCAAACTACCATAATCAAAAAAATAATTTGTTATATACCCTAATAATACAAGAACTATAATATGCAAATAACTATTATTAACTTTGGTTAATTGATTACGAAATAAATATAAATACCATTGTCCTATATAAATAGAAATCAGGATATTAGCTATCATAATTCGCCGCAATATAATTGTGGTGATTAAATAAAGTAACACCCCAAATAATAATATTTTTATATTTGGCTTTTGTTTAAAATTATAGCCAGCAAAAAAACAAAAAATTGGCATTGCGATACGGCCCACTAATCGCATTACATTATATTCAGGAAAAAAATATAACCCCGCATGATCTATAAACATAGTAATTGTTGCAAATACCTTTAAAAGGTCTTGATAATTAGATTTTATCCTCATAGCTCCACGCTAATAACCGACATTAATAGACATGCAAAAAATATATGATTATTATATCTAATTATGAATACTGGTGATGTTTTTATACTTTTAGCTAATAATTTGGACAAAATTCATTATGACAACTAAATTTAATAATTTTTTTTTTAAACCCCATTTAATCGCAATTGCCTTCTTAAGCTTTAATGCTGGGCTTGCTTTTATGTTGTTAAGTAGCACTCTAGCTATTGCTCTAGCATTTTCTGGATACTCTGCAGCCTCTATAGGGCTATTATTTTTGACTGGCCTACCTTATTCGCTAAAAATACTTTGGGCACCTTTAATGGATTATTACGGCATCCCATCTTTAAAAACAAGGTTAGGTCATCGTCGTAGTTGGCTTTTAGTTACTCAACTTGGATTGTTTGTTGCTAGTCTAGGCCTTATTGTTCAACCAAATAACCCTTGGTTTTTATTCACAGTATCTGCAGTTTGCGTTTTTCTAGCTGCTAGCCAAGATATTTCTTCAGACGCATATAGATTAGAAAGATTAGAAGCTAACGAACTAGCCATAGGTTCTACCTTTTCCATGACTGGATTTCGAACAGGTATGCTAGTTGGTAGCACAATACCATTATATTTATTAAAAACTCATGGTTGGACTACAGCTTTTTCTATAGCATCGATCACTTTATTAATCGGACCAATAGTTACTTTAATGATTCAAGAACCAAAAAACATTAAACGTAATACCAGTTCTACATTACCCAATCCAATAGAACATTTACAATCGGTATTAAAGAGCTTATTAGATTTTCTAAAACGACCAGATTGGTGGTTAATTATTTTATTTATTTTCTTTTATAAGGTTGGTGATTCTATCCCAAATGCTATGAGAGGACCTCTACTAAAATCACTAGAATTTACCCCAGTTGAAACAGCAAATATTTCTCAAGCTTATGGTATGTTTTTAATGATATTAGGTGGTTTCTTGGGTGGCTTATTAGCAAGTCGTTTGGGGATTTTTCGTAGCATCGTTATTGGTGGGGTAATTCAACTACTATCTCCTTTTATGCATGCATGGCTCACAATATCTGGGCATAGTATTCAAATGCTGATCCTAACCACTACCGTGCATAGCTTATGTACTGGTATCGGATCAACTATTTTAGTGATCTACGTATCTAGTTTATGTAAAAAAGGTGCTGCTGCTAGCCAATTTGCTCTAATATGGTCGTTTAGCTCTTTAACCCGTACTTTATTGTCTAGTGCTTCAGGCTTTTGTGCAGATTATACCGATTGGACTACATTTTTTATATGTACCACTTTATTAGGACTACCAATATTTTTTATTATTAAAAAGATGGCGCCTAATGCTAATCCTGAGACAGTTGCTGGTTCTTCGGAATAAAAGGAATAATAAGAATAAAAAAAATGCCAGCTTTTTATACTGGCATTCTCCTTTAGGGAACGTAAATTTTTTATTTTTTAAAACGGAATCATCCTGGAATAGCAGGCATTTGTCGTTGTTGCCTTGGAGTATAATCTCTTAATACTTGCTGAGCTTCGTTACGTAAATCGATAGCTTGTTGGAGAATTTCTTTATTACACTCACCATTTCCACCATTAAATATTCTTATTAACTTATTATATTTATCCAAAAGAAATTGACCATTTTGTTCCATATCGTTTAATTTTTCTTCCAATGCAACAATACCTTTTCGTTGTTCATTAATCGCTGGTAATGCATTAATTCTTTGAAGTTCTCTTAGATTCACTTGTATCAAACCTTGCATCTTATCTTTTAAATTATTAATTTCTGCTAACACATCTGTTATCTTGATAGCAATATTCCTTTTAGCTGCAACCCTAGCATCTCCAAAACTCTTATTATGTTGAGGAGTAAATATTTTTCGAATACCCATGTTATCGCTACCTGCTATTACTCCCGTCTGATCAAGACTGGTATCCATAGAAACAAATTTACCTACCGTCTGGTCTAAAAAGTATTGAAGGTCGAATTGTTTGTTAGCAGATAAAGTTTCTCCTTTACTTAAAGCCCTAGTCTTAACTATATAGTGTAGCAATTTAATACGATCACTTTGTATAGCAGCATAAACTTTTTGTTCTTCTTCAGGAGGTAATTTTGAATCCTTGATATCATTATACCTATTTACTAAAGCACCCATCGCTTGATCAATTGCATTAATAATACTATCCATCATTGCTGGTGCCAGGGTTCTCCCAATACGAAGACCGGCTTGTGTAAGATTTTCTCTAACCATGTTGGTTATTTTTAATTTATTAGCTGGATCCTCCAGACTCAACAATCCATCTCTATTATTAAAAATCTTTTTCTCTGCCATTTCTAATAATTTATGTGCTTTTTTACTATCAGACTCTAATTTAACTACATCTTTTAAAAACACATTAAATAATTGTTCTTCGGTTAATTTGTCATCTTTTAAGTCTTTTAATTTATCGCGGTAAAGACTTCTAGCCTTTTCGCCACCAGCTGCGAATAACTCACCACACAGTGGGCTTGCCTTTTCTTCTTTTACGTTTAACGCAATTCCAGGATTAAACATAACCTGAAAGCTGTGGAATATGTTCATTAATGCACCAAAAAAACCACCTTCTGCACCACTAAAGAAAAGTCCAAGGAAATCAGTTGGTTTTTGTTTGTTATCTTCGGTATTTAATTTATTTAAATTTGTATATAAATCTTTTAATTTTTCATAATCTGTTGGTAAAATACGAATAATTTCTCCATCCCACCTGGTATCGTCATCAGCCCAAGTATCAAATGCAGACGTAGATTTTCTAAGGAAGGCTATATATTTTGCTCTCAAAATAGCATTTTCAATGAATAAGTATTTTAAACACTCTGCTTCTAGATTGGCCTTGTTCAAATTATAATTTTGTACATCAATAGCCATACTATCCAATTGTTGTTTTAACAATGCTTGCTGGTTATTATAAAACTGCTTTAAAGCAGCACTACCTGGATGACGACTCATCGCAAAATTAAAATCAAAATTAACAGTTGGCATATCAATCTCCTGAATTTTTTTATAATTTCTAATTATTGGAGATATATAACCATAAAATAACAAGTAAGTCAAGAATCAAAACTAACAACAAAGTGTATACACACTCATGTGCGATCAATCCAATTATATGCTCGTTTTATCTTTCTCTAAACGCCTCATTAAACGTTCTATTAATTGGTTTTAAGAAATAGTGTAATAGCGAACGATGATCAGTTTGTATATCCGCTACTACCGTCATACCTGGGGTTACCAAATTAGCTGTTGGATCATCCCCTAGATAATTTTTTTCTATAGTCAATATCGCTTTATAATACGGCTCTGCTGCTGTTCTTGGTTCATCAAAAGTTGTAGCTGAAACTTGTTTAACCTTACCATTTAGCTGCCCATAAGTTGAAAAATCATAAGAACTTACTTTAACTTTAACTGGATCACCTAAGCTTATATGCCCAATATCTTTTGGAGAAATTTTTGCTTCAACTACTAAATGTTTAGTAATTGGTACCATATCCACAATTATTTCCCCAGGAGCTATTACTTTTCCAGCCCTAATATCTGATCCTTTTACTATACCATATACTGGCGACACCACTCGCAAACGATTAACTCTATCTTGAGCCTTATCAATTTGTTTTGTTACTTCTAACAAATCTGAAATTTGCTTATTTAATTCCTCTAATGCTGCACGATTTGTTGTCATATCATTAGTACGTTTTTGATTGTTTAATTCTATTATTGAAGATTCAACTGCCGTCCTTTCCCTTACGGCAGATAAATAATTACCAAAAATTTCTTGTTCGCGATCTTGGCTAGTTATAACATTTATTTTAGAACCGTACTGGGCTCTATTAAGATCTTTATAAATTTCTGTTTGCGAAGATAATAGATCCGTACGATCAGATAAATTAGAAATTTGCTTATTTAAATTCATAATATGTAATTCTTTATTTTTTACCAATTTTTCTATTGATTCTTGATCATTTTGTCGTTGCCTAGTTTGATGTTGAAATAATAATAGAGTATTTTCTATTAAAAAATCCAAAGATTTTCTATTGTTATTACGATAATTAATAATGCTTTCTAATTCTTCTCTAGTAACATGTTTATTAGATAAAAAACCATTCAATCTAGCAATATTAAACTTTAATGAAGTTTCTAAATTATACAATCTATATAATTCAGAAACCGCAGGTTCTGGAGAAAGTTCAAATAATGCATTTCCTCTTTGAACAATATCACCATCTTTTACAAAGGACTTATATACTACTCCTCCTTCTAAATGCTGAATTGGATAAACATTGCCAGCAGGTATTATAACTCCGGGTGCCCTAGCTATTTCTTCCACATTTACAAAATACATCCACAAAGTTAATAAACTAAAAAACCCAAAGATAAAGCCAATGCTGATATTTATTAAATTAGAGGCCCCTAAATCTTCTAATTTTTCTGATAAAAATAAATTATCATCCAATCGCATTTTATCGTTAGTATTATTATTTGTTTCTGTTATCATTTTTTTACCCCATATTCATCTAATACAGCAGATAATATTTGAGATGGATGACCCTGTGCCACAACTTGCCCAGATTTTAAATAAATAATTTGATCAGCAATTTCTAAATATGACATCTTAGAAGTTGACAATAAAATTATACGATTTTTCTTTATATGTTGAAGGGTATCTATAAACTTTTGTTCTTCAATAGGATTCGTTGAAATATAAGGATTATCAAAAATAACAGTTTGTGAATTTTTTAAATATACTCTAGCTAAAATTAATTTTTGGATAAAACTAGATGATAACCTGGAGATACCCTGATCACCCAAAGGAGTATCATAATTATTTTTAAGTTGCATAATATCTTCATGTACATCTGCAAGAATAGCCGCTTGTTTAATTTCTAATTGAGTAGCTAAAGGATTAGCTAATAATAAATTTTGTTTAATGGTTCCAAAAAATAAATTATTTTTTTGCGGCATATAAGCTATAGATTTTCGTAACGCTATCGGATCTAATTGATTAATATTCATGTTGTTTATTTTTACAACACCTGCTTGAGCATGATAAAGAGCTAAAATTAATTTAATAATCGTAGATTTACCCGAACCAATTTTACCAGTAATACAAGTTATACTTCCTGGTTCCATAATAAAAGACACTCCTAATAAACTAGGATTTTCTTGTGATTGATATCTAAAACTAGCTCTTTGTAATTCAATTCTATTAACAGAAGATATTTTTACTAAATCGGTTCTTCTAACTTCTGTTGGTATTTTTATTAAATTATTAATTTGTTTAACACTATTTATTATTTGCTCTATCATTGGCAAAGATGTAATAAACACTTTTAATGGATCTACTATTTTCCAAGTTAACAACATAATAGCAATTAATGCTCCTATAGATAGTTTATTATCCATAGCTAGAAACACCCCAAAACCCATAACTGTCATAGCTGACAATAACATTAAAAAATCAGCAACCGCCGATAAAATATGGTTTATAATATATGATTTAAATCCATAGGTGGCAATATTAGTTAAAATGGCATCAAATTTGTCTATATAGGTAGCAACAACACCAGTTGATTTCAATCCTCGCATTTTCGAAAAGGTTTCCATAATAAAGCCTTGTTTCTTAGCACCATCATGGGTTTGCAGTTTAACCAGCTCGCTTATCAAAGATCTACTACCAACAAATATACAAAAAAATATCGCAACTAATATAATTGGTATAAACATTAACCAACCACCCATAAACATAACAACTATTAAAAATATCGTGCTAATTGGTAATTCAAAAAACAACATCGCCATTGGACTAGAAAAAAAATCACGAACATTATCAAAATCTTTAATTCTAGCTAATTGATTACTTAATGTAGCACCTTCGGTATATCCTGGTGGTAATTCTAAAATATGCTTAATTGTCGCCAATCCTACAGTTTTATCTAATCTAACAGCCATATAAGCTATCATTTTGTTTTTTAATGAACTAATTAAATACATAAACAATAATACTATCCATATACCTATAGAAAAATTTAACAACATACCTACAGATTCTGATGGAATAATTTTATCGTATATAATCATTATAAAAATTGGTATGCTAGTAGATAATAGACTATAAAGTAGATTTACTAAAAAAATTTGTCCTATAATAAATTTAAATTTTTTAAAGATAAACCAAAACCAATTTTGTTCTTTAAATTCATCTTCATCTTGAATTTTAGAAAAAAAATAGGCCGTTCCGTATAAATTAATGGTTTGATGTGCAGTTAATTTTTTAGTATTTCCTGTTTTACCTTCTAAAATAACAACATCTCTATTAGAATCGTCAGCAACAATTTGCTGAATCAACATTACTTGATTATTACGAGATACAAATAAACAAGGTAATTGTTGTGGCAACAGTTTCCTTAAATAACAATCTTTCTGATTACTTTTAAATCCTAAATTAATCATCAGATTTCTAAATTCTGTTAAAGTTAGCTTTTCCGCAAAATGTGGTAAAGCTTCTATTAAACTTCTAACATCTTCTTCCCAACCTAATTTTATTAATAACGGTAATAATAAATTTAAAAAATCAGAATCGTAGTCAAACGATTGTTTAATTTTATGTTGTAAAGCTTCCATTTCAACAGTTAAAACTACACTATTACTATTATTTAAATTGTTCATATTTTATAATTCTTCGATCTTTTATTAAATAATGTTGATCAGCCATAGTTAGTAACGACGGTCTATCTGACACTATAATTAATGTAGCTTGACCTTTTTTTAAATTAAGCACTTTACGTAAAATAACATCTATTTCTAAATCTAGATCTATATTTGCCTCATCAAATAAAATGATCTTTGGATCTTTAAGTAATTCTCTAGCAATTATGATTAATTGTTTAATGCCTCTAGTTAAAGCATCATCTACTCCAATCTGCGTTTGATAACCATTTGGCATAGATTGGATAATTCCATGCAATCCAATTTCCATGCAAATTTGTTGAACTTTTTTTAAATCCATCTCAGAAAACCTAGTCAAATTTTCTAAAATAGTTCCTTGAAACACTGAAGCTTGTTGAGAAATAAGTGCTATTTGCTTTCTTAAATGATCTAGATCAACATAATTAAGATCTTCTCCATCTATAAGCATGCTACCTTCTACTTTAAATAAACAAGCTAATATATTAATTAATGTTGATTTTCCAGATAATCTATCTCCATGGATAGCTATTACTTTTTTAGATGGTATATTCAATTGTACGTTTTCAAATATAGAAATTTTATTACCATTTTGATCAGTATGAAAAAATTTTACATTATTTAAAAATATTTCTCCTCTTATGATATCTATTTTTTTTTTAATGGAACTCTCTATTTTAATATTGATTAATTTATTAAATTCTTGATTAGCAATAACAAAACCTTTCCACTTTGTCATTAAAGTTATTAAACTAGAGACAGGTTGCATAACTTTACCTGACAATAAAATACAAGCTGCCATACCTCCTAAACTCATATAATTTTTAAAAATAGTATAACACCCTACCATTACTGTAGATATAACCATTACTTGACTAATGATATTGATATTTTTGCCAGAAGACATTTTTTCTTGAATAAACTTAAATTCTTCTTGAACATGGTGTTTTTGTAATCTTTCGTAGCGTCTTTGCATCTGCTCTTCTAGCCCAATAGCTTTTATTGTGCTAACCCCATCTAATAATTCCACTAAAAATTTAGAAATTACTTGAGATTCTTTGGTTTTTTTTTGTTGATCTTCTTTTAATTTTAATGATTGCAAATAAGACAACGCTAATAAAGCCAAACAAATAATAGTTACCGTAAGCCCAACATATACCTCTACACAATAAAAAAAAATAAAATAAACAATTACAAATGGCGCATCACAAATAGCAATAAAATATTGCCCAGAATAGTACTCTTTTAAGGAATTTATAAAATTAAATCGATCTACTTGTACACTAAATGGCTCATGTTCAAATTCTATTACATCAGCATTAACAGCTTTTTTATAAGCATATAGACTCATGCTATACCCTAATTTTATATCCAAAGATGCACTTACAAAGCCTCGCATGATTTTTAAAGCAGCCTCAACAACTAATACAATAAACACTATCACCATAAATGCAGCAAAAGTATTATATGACTTATTAGGAATTACTCGATCATACATTTGAATAATGGTGAATGGTAAGACTAAGCCTAAAATGTTGATCATTAACGATGACAACATTAGACCTATAAAAATGTCTTGTTTAGACAAGCTTCCAAAATTTTGCTCAAAAAGAAAGCTAATTTTTTGCTTGAATAATTCTATTACTTTTAAACATTTAGTAGTAAACATTTTGTTTTTTATTGTTATTTTATTAATTATGGTTGATATACATCAATTATAGGTGGGATTTTCTGAAATTTCAGTAACCGTTCAAGGTTGGTACCTATTGTTGTACTTGCAGTCCGTAACTCACGCACTTTTATCATTAAAAACAAGCCAACCGCACTCAAACAGTACGATCCTAGTTGCAACAATAGGTACCCACCTGAACAGTTACAAATTATTTATATAACATGCCCTCAATACGCATTATAAATTCTTGTCTTTGCCTAGTATAAAAGCTATTCAAGGCCTTTATTTTGGCTTTTAAAAATAAAATCTCTCTATTTGCTTTAACTAAATTTTTTCTATATTTGACAAGCTTTTGGTATAAATTACGAGGATCCCTGGCTTTAATAGCCTTATCAAGGCTATTATGGCTAACCTGTATAGTTTTCCCAACCTTAGACAATCTCCATAAATTAATAGCTCTGGTGATATAGTCTTCCATATTATGATCAATTTGTTCAGACGATAACTCAAACAATATTGATAGCACTGATTTGGTGGTCACTAATTTATTACTTTTTAACAATGTATCACATGCTTTACATATCTTACTTTGTAAGTCACGCGTCACACCTTCATTCATGCTGATCCCCTATTATTTTATTGCTTTTTTACTTGTTTTATTATATTTATACTCTCAACAAAAGAGTTTTCGGTACTCCTAAAAAACAAGGAGTGTTGTTTGAGCCTCTTCGACTCTAGTTATTCCTTATTTTGTAAAAGGCGAGTTTCACGACTTGTTTTTTAGAGTACCGAAAACTCATTTACAATCAGTATATAACCTTTAAATTATAGACGCGGTGGTTTACTCATGACAAATTCAACTGGTACATTGGTTAAAGATTCTCCTCGGTCATTAGTAGTCAGTAATAATCAATTAATCAAGCTATTATTATTATTATGTATGGCAGTATCACTATGGTTTTATGCTAAACCAGAAGGTCTATCTAAAGAAGCATGGCATTTATTAACCATATTCATTTGTACTATTATAGCTATGATTGGGAAGATCCTACCAACTGGCAGCCTTGCAATAGTTGCAATTACGGCCTGCTCAGCTACTGGTACAGTTTCTCTAGAAAATACTATATCAAGTTTTGGTTCCAGAATAGTATGGTTGGTAGTATGTGCTTTTATCCTAGCTAAAGGATTTACTAAAACTGGGTTAGGTTCCAGAATAGCATATTATTTTGTATATTTATTTGGCAAAAATACTATTGGTTTAAGTTACAGTTTAATCATAACGGAGTTATTTTTATCACCATTAATCCCAAGCAACACTGCCCGTGGCGCTGGTATTATGTTCCCCATAGCATCTTCTATTAGCAAAGAATTTAACTGTAATGCTTTTGGTGGATTTCTTATGAAAATTTGCTTTCACACCAATATTATAACCAGTGCAATGTTCTTAACTGCCTCGGCAGCTAATCCTCTTATGACTGCTATCAGCAAAACTTTTGGCTACGAGTTAAACTGGTTAGTATGGGCTAAAGCCGCTATAGTTCCGGGATTTGTAAGTCTTATGGTCTTACCTCTTATGTTATTTTGCTTTTTTCCTGGTGCCTTAAAAAAAACCGAAGCAATTCAAGCTTTTGCTAAACAACAAATCAAAAATAGTGGTCCTTTAAAAACCGAAGAATGGATAATGTTAGGCACTTTTTTCTTATTATTATTATTATGGGTTACCGGCAGTATAATCAACATAGATGCTACCGTAAGTGCTTTTATTGGCTTAACTGTTTTACTTCTTACTAATGTTTTAACTTGGGATGATATAGTAAGCGAAAAAGAAGCATGGACAACTTTTGTATGGCTAGCTACTCTATTAATGCTAGCTACTAATTCAGAAAAATTGGGTACGGTTACTTGGATCAGTAATCAAATTCATAATCAAATCATTAACTATAGCTGGCAGCTTGGTATGACAATACTATGCTTATCATATTTCTTTGGCCATTATTTATTAGCAACTCTAACCGCTCACGTTAGTGCTATGTATGCTGCCTTCTGTGCTATTGCCATTATGTTAGGAACTTCTGCTCCATTAACAGTATTAATATTTGCCGGGATCTCTAATTTTAGTAGTTCCGTTACTCATTACACGACAGGTGCTGCTCCGTTATTTTTTGGAGCTAATTACATTTCTATGCCAAGATGGTGGAGAATTGGTTTAACTCTTGGCATTATAAATTCTTTGATCTGGCTATTTGTTGGTGGCTGGTGGTGGAAAATACTTGGGATTATTTAAAATCAAAAATTTCTAAAATCCCACAATGCCGGATCCATCATTTGACTAGGTCTAATATTACCAATAGCTCTTAAAATATTACTAGGAATTTTAGGGTTTTCTTTAGTTAAATTAGCTAATAATTTAGCAATTTTTACTCTAGATAAATTAGCCTGGGAACCACACAATCTACAAGGAATAATCGGAAATTTCATACAATTAGCAAAATTAGCTATATCTTGTTCTTGACAATAAACCATCGGTCGAATAACTACTAATTTTTTGTCATCTGTTAATAATTTTGGCGGCATCGATCTAACTTCACCATTAAAAAAAATCGACATTAATAATGTTTGATTTAAATCATCCCGATGATGCCCAAGAGCTATCTTATTAAAACCATGATCTTTTGCATATTGATAAATTATTCCTCGCCGCAATCTAGAACAAAGTGAACAATAAGTTTTACCTTCTGGGATTTTTTGTTTAACTATCGAATAAGTATCTTTACTAATAACAATAAATTCGACATTAATACTTTTTAAATAAGCTTTAAGAGCCGAATCATCCCACCCAGGTTGAGACTGATCTAAAGTAAAAGAAACAATCTTAAATTTATTTTTGGATCTTAACTGTAATAAACGTAATAAATGAAGCATAGTAAAAGAATCTTTACCACCAGATAAGCAAACTAAAATTTGATCACCATGGTTAATCATATGATAATTACTAATTGCTTTACCGGTATAATGCAATAATTTTTTTTCTAATTTAGATCTAAGATCTAGATCTAAATTTAGATCTATTGTTAAATCCACTTGGTTACACCCCAAATAGGTGCCGTTGTTTCATTAACCTTTGCATTTGGCTGATCCCTAAGCGCATAAATCCTGCGATATTCTTCTTCTTCCATAATTCTAGAATTAGATTTTTTAGGAAATTCTTTTTCTAATTTAGCTAATAATTCGTCAATTTCGCTTACATAATTAAATTTTTGCATATCTATCCCCTTTTTCTTATATATACTCTCAACTAATGAATTTTAGATGCTCTAAAAAACAAGTGACTCGCGCCATCCTGGCGCTCGCCCTTCGGGCGGGTTTCACACGTCAAAAATGTCTATCCTGACATTTTTTCGTGAAACTCGCCTTTCGCAAATTAAAGAACAACTAGAGTCCAAAGAGGCTCAAACAACACTCCTTGTTTTTTAGAGCATCTAAAATTCATTAGTTGAGAGTATAATTATGTATAGAAAGGATTTTTAGCGTCTGTATGGATGGTTGCATCTTTAATCACCTTAATTTCTGGAAATTCAGCTTTCAAAGATTTTTCTATACTATTATTTAAAGTAAAATCAACCATGCTACAACCCTTACAACCCCCTCCAAATTGTAATACCACTTCCCCGTTTACTTCGTTTATTTCGATTAATTTAACTATACCACCATGCATTTTTAATGATGGATTAATTTTTGTATCTAAAAAAAAATCAATTTTGCTAAATAAATCATGTCGTTCTTTCAAATATGGAGCTTTAATATGCAGTTTACCTATCCCTTTAGCCCCAGGTTCTTCTCGATAATCAATTATAGCATTTTTTAATGCTTGCTCTGATTTTTTCTCAATATATACAATAAAATTACCACAATCTATAGCAATATCCGAAGATTTTTGCCCACCAAAAGGACAATAAGATAGCTTAACATTCGCCTTTAAGGTACCAGGAAATATAGCTTGGATCCGTAAATTCAATTGTTGATCCTTAGCTGTTAATTTTTTAGGTTGTGATTTAATTAAATTAATAAAATGCAATTTTGCTGATTCTGTTAATGTGAGTAACATTTTTAAACAACCTAACTATATACTGCCCGGGGCCGGACTTGAACCGGCACAGAGGTTAAACTCCGAGGGATTTTAAGTTATATTCTAATTAAAAACTACAATCAATAATAGTGAGTATCAACAATAAAATCAATGCGTTATCCTAAATACACATGAGTTTTGGTACTCTAAAAAATAATTCGCTGAACTCGCCCTACGCTCAGCAGCGCTAACAGCAGCAGCATGGGGCTTAAACACCGCTCATTATTTTTTTAGAGTACCGAAAACTCATTAGTCGAGAGTATATCTCCATACAAACTAATATTTTAATTCTTATCTCTTTTTTTCTAAAGCATCTAATCTTTTTTGAGCACAACTGTTTCCATTTTTGGCTGCCTTTCTATACCATTCTATTGCCTTAGCCTTATCTTTAGTAAAATCGTGGTCATTACCAATTATATTTTCATCATATAATATTCCAAGACTATATTGAGCTTCAGCATACCCTTGGTTAGCAGCTTTTTCAAACCATTTTGCTGCCTCTTTATAGTTTATAATTTTTGTAATATACATTCTTCCCATATTATATTGAGCATAGCTATATCCTTGATGAGCTGCTTTTTGATACAGCTTAAAAGCTTTGCTGTAGTTTTGTGGAACCCCGCTACCTATTTCGTAAGCTAATCCCAGGTTATTTATAGCATCCTGATAGCCTTTATCTGCAGCTTCCTGAAACCACTTTGCTGCTTCTGCTTTATTGTTAAGCGTATCACGATATAGTAATCCCAAGTTATTCTGAGCATCTACTATACCCTGTTCAGCAGCCTTTTTAAACCACTTAACTGCTTCTCCGTAGTTTTGGCAAAATAATATACCATCACTATACATTCTACCGATGTTATTATATGCCGAGCTCTCACCTTGTTCAGCAGCTTTTTGGTACCATCTGAAAGCTTCCTTATAATCTTTGCTAGCTCCTGCACCATTCTCGTATAATACTCCCAGGTTGTTTTGAGCCCCTGGATGCCCTTGCTCAGCGGCTTTTGTATACCACATTAAAGCTTTCTTATAATCTTTCTTACTGTGATATATTGTTCCTACAGTAAATTGAGCTTTTGTATTACCAATCTGTGCAAGTTTTAAAGTGAGATCAAATTTCGTAGGGATTTTATCAGGATAATAATTATACAATATAAAAAAAGAACATAAAATGATAACTGATATAAATTTCAGTATAATTTTAATTTTAGAATTTAAGTATACCATATGCGTTAAGAGGTGAATTTTGGTGTATTATTTTTATCTTCTTTTTTGTTGGCCAAACATTGAGTTTGATCTTCCTTAGCTTCCTTATATCCGTTATATCCGCCAATTGCTACTCCAACTAACGAGCCGCCCCCCACTGCATATGGGTTTTTGGTGGTAAATAATAGAGTAGAACCGGTATCAACACCAGTCACAATAGCTTTTTTAATAACAGTTGATAGTTTAAAACTACAATCATCAGCAAAATCATTGTTAGCTAAATCTGTGCCAGCACTAAAAATGATATCTGCAGAATTAGATAAAGCTTGTGCTTTTAATTTATTAGTAGCTGCTTCTATCATACCTGGAATACCTTTAGGTAAGCTTACTACTGCAGATGCAATTGTCTTGTTCAACATGCTATCAATCCTTTTACTTGCAAGTTGTTCTAAGTCTGTAGATCCTTCCTTAACTTTCTTTTTACAATCTCTATATTCGTCAAAAGCATCTAAAGCAGCACCGATACCTTCCGATGTACTTTTTGTTATAATGTTAGCCATTGTTTTTTTTGGATTAAAAAATAATGATATACCGCCGCCTTTTAATGCCCCTTGTGTTATTTTTTCAGGAATTTTTGTTGCGTCAAACTTGCAAGTATCAATTTGTTGAATAGAACTGCTAAAATTAGAAGATGGAGAAACTGGATCTAAATCATTATTACTAGTAACAAAAGGTTTTTCTATCTCTCTATAATTAGTCATTCCATATAAATAATTATTAAAATTTGACCAAAAATGTTCAGTTCTAGTTGAATAAAGCGGCAACAAATTAAATTCTTGATCTTGATTATGTGGCAACAGTGCATCCTCTGCATATGCTTTATTTCCAAACAATAAGTCTGCAGGAAAATCTAGCACAGATCTTACTATAGCTACGTTTCTCTGAACTGTCCCAGAACTTGCAGAGGCGGTATCATTACTTATCGCACCAGTTGTTGGTATAGCTTGCCGATCACTTGAAAATGGATTATGCGCTTCCGAGGTTATCAAATATCTTTGACGTTCCACAGGAGCTGTAGTATCCTTTTCTTTGCCAGTTCTTAAGGCTTCAGCATTCTTAACCCTGATTTCTTCTCCTATCCTTTTCCTTCTTGCTTGGTCTAGCGATATACCCAATAACTTCGCTGATTTCTTATCAGCTGCTTGTCCTTGTTCTATTTTTGCTTTTAATTCTACTTGTCTTTGTTGTAATCGTTCTAATTCTACTTGATTTTGTGAGCGTGTTGCTTGTGAATGTGATTGGCTCGAATTTGATTGCTTTACTGTTGTATCTTGCCGATCACTTGAAAATGGGTTATGCGCTTTTGGTGTGATCCAATATCCTTTATGTTCTGTTTTATCTTTATGCAATACCGAAGAAGTTAATCCTTCTAATGCTCCGGCTATCGCACCATCGTGTCTTAACGCTCCTCTTGCTGCTCCTAAAATAGTATGCACAATTTTATGATTGATAGAACTGATTTCTCCTAAATTATGCCATCCATCTATGGTGCTCGTCATCGGAGCTATGGCTGTTCCTATTGCAGCATCGACTAAACCATCTATTAAAGCTTTTTCTGAACTTTGGCCCTGGATGCTCATGTTTAAGGTAGCGCTAACACTAGCTCTAGCTAAGTTATATTGAGCATGTCCTAATAATTTTCTTTCTTCA
>CAIVQA010000088.1 GCA_903907935.1 uncultured Francisellaceae bacterium | reverse complement strand
TAATCTTCCCCTAACTTAATGGACATCAATTTGTTAAAATCTATGAACAAATGAGGTGTTACCAAAATGACTAAGAAAAACTATAAAGCATATACAAATGAATTTAAAAGAGAAGCCATAAAATTGGCTTTAGAATCTTCATCAATTACAGAAGCTGCTAGAAGCCTAGGCATTCCCGAAGCTACATTGCATACTTGGGTAAGGAAGGCTAAAAATAGCGGAGAACAAGTAATTACTGACTCTAATGGCACAGTTAACCATGTTAATGTAACCAATATTATCGATGAGAACAGAGAGCTAAAAAAGAGAATAGCTAGACTTGAAATGGAGAAAGCTATACTAAAAAAGGCGGCAACATACTTTGCTGCGGAATTGAAGTAAAGTATGGTTTTATTGAAGAAAATAAAAATATTTTCCCGATAGATGCTATGTGCTCATTTTTTAATGTAAGCCGTAGTGGTTACTATAGTTGGTTAAATAGAGAGCCAAGCAAACGAGAACTTGCTAACAAAGAATTAGATCAAAAAATAACAACAATCTTTGAAGCAAATAAATCTCGTTATGGTGCCCCTAGAGTCGCTAGGGTATTAGAAGCACATGGTGATACTTACAGTCTTAATAGAGTTGCCAGGAGAATGCAAAAGATGAAATTAAAGGCAATAGCAAAAAAGAAATTTAAAGTAACAACTGATTCTGAACATACTAAACCTATATACGAAAATATATTAAATAGGGACTTTACTACTACCACAATAAATCAAAAGTGGTGTGGTGATATTAGTTATGTTAGAACTGATGAAGGATGGATGTATTTGGCAGTAATAATTGATTTACATTCTAGAGCGGTAATTGGTTGGTCTATGGAGTCAAGGATGACCAAAGATCTAGTTTGTAATGCGTTAATAATGGCATTGTTTAAGCGTAAATTTCCTTCAGGAGTAATTATTCATTCTGATCGTGGAAGCCAATATTGCTCTGATAAATATAGAAGATTAATTAAGGGTAATAAATTAATTGGTTCTATGAGTAGAAAAGGTAATTGCTGGGATAATGCTATTGCAGAAAGTTTTTTTCATACATTAAAAGTAGAATTAGTGCATGAGAATAAATATCAGACTAGAGAAGAAGCTAAAAGTAGTATTTTTCGGTATATTGAACAATATTATAATAGAACAAGATTACATTCATCTATTGACTACAAGGCTCCAATTGATGTTGAATTAGCAGTATAAAAATTAAGGTGTTGGTGTCCGAAGAAACGGGGTAAGATTATATTTAGGGATCCCTATTAGGCTAAACATTTTTAATATAGTTAGAAACATTCGTATTGGGCTAAATGGTAATTTGTCGATGCCAAGTTTTCTATAGCGAATAAGATCCGGATCTAGATCAATATTGCCTAACCAGCGATGGTGATCCATATGACTATCTTTATATAAATTATACGACAAGAACATTGGATAGGCACAAAATAATTTAGTAACAATAAGATTAATAGTTCGGTTAGCAAATAACATTCTATGTGAACCAATATGTAACAAATTTTCTAATGCCCGCATCCGGCTACCAATGAAAAATATTGCTATACAATACATAGTTAAATTAGGATATTTATTGGCTAACAAAATAGAAATTATAATAATAGCCCAATCCATACTTAAGTAATATATGCTTATATAGTTATCTTTATTGTATAGGTTAGCAATTCGAACACATATATCTTTTGAGAATTTTAGTTTTGAGGCTGCTCCTTGCTTATACATTCAAATCTTTCTCCCTTAGCATTTGATACGGTATTAAACAATATATTAATAATTATTTCAACCATATATATTTTTTCATAGGATTAAGGTTTTATGCTTAATTACAAAGCTTGATTAAAAGATCTTGTTCCTCATTACCTATTTTAAGGCGTGGTGCAAGACTTAAGAACACATCTAAGGTTTCTTTGCTGATTTGTTTTATTTTTTCAGGAGATTTAACTTTGATAGATTGCATATTATGCAATCTATCAAAATATTTAATAACTAAAAGATCATCCTTGTTTTGTTGCAATAATGATTGAATCATTTCTAAAGAGCTAATTTTCTTAGTTTTTTTGATTCTAGTTAAATTTTCCACTTGTCTAGCAATAGTTGAACCAAAAAGATAATTTATCATTTCCTCGCTAAGTTCTGTGTCTTCAATTACATCATGAAGAATACTAGTAACAATAACATTTGTTTTAAATCGATAATCGGCAACCATATATGCTACTTGTAGTGGATGAGAATAATAAGGTTCTCCAGACTGTCGTTTTTGATCGCTATGATATTTTTTTGCGTAATAAATGGCTTTTTTTACTTCTACAATATCTATTTTATAATTTGATGCATTATTTAACAACAAAAGTTTATTTACTAGCCGATCCGAGTAATAACAAGATTTAAATTTTGATTCCCAATAATATAAATCTAGCATAATGTTGATTTTACATAAAAAATATTGTACTAATACCTATATAACAAAGGTATTTTTGAATACACTAAATTTAAAATGGGGATGACAAATGCTAGCTTTAGAAAAAATGTATATTGTATTGTGTGCTTTATTTTCTGTGTTTATAGTAATAACCAACTTGACTTTTCAAAAATTTGTTTATTTACCAATTTTACCTTTTCATACTTTTGAATTATCGGTAGGAGCTATATTATATCCTTTTATGTTCATGTTAACAGATCTTATTGCTGAATTTTACGATAAAAAAAAGGCAAATTTTTGTGTAAGATTAGCTATCGCTATGGATATAGTGGCTGCCTTTATCGTTATTGGAATGGATTGGTTACAAGCAACCCCATGGTCTAGGGTTGACAATACCATATTTCATAAAGTATTTGGACATTATGGATTAGCTTTTATTGCCAATATTATTGCTTGTTATATGGCACAATTAATAGATATAACTTTATATCTATGGATTAAAAAATTAACAAAAGGCAAATATTTATGGCTTAGAAATAATGGTAGCACAGCCTTTTCTTTATTTATTGATACATTTGTAGCGATTAGTCTTTTAACTCTTTTAGGAGTATTTCCTAAAGAACACATTTGGCTTATTATGATCAATAGCTACTCATATAAGTTGTTTATTACTGTTTGTAATACTCCATTTTTTTATTTCTTGGTAGGAATGATAAAAAAATTCATCATTCCTAATAAATTAGTAAGTATAGAACCACAACTAAATACGGCCTAATGATTCTAGAATTTCAGCTTTTTCAAATAATTCATTTTTATTAGTACAGTTAAGTTTACTTTTTATATTTTCTATATAACTAGTAACAGTTGTTACAGCTAGATTTAAATCTCTGGAAACTTTTTTTATACTATGAGTCGTAATATATTCTCTAAGACAATTTATTTCTTGCGGAGATAAATAAATTTTAGTTAAAAAATCTTGACCATCATTATTTGATAATATACCAGTTTCTGTTAATAATTGAATTTTATGTTGATGTTCATGTTCTTCGTTAAATACTAAACCTTTTTGTCTATGGAATAACTCGCCTTTCAATGTAGCAAAATCCATCTTGTTTTCTTGTGAATCTTTAGCAGTTAATAAAATTAATTTACTATTTAGATTTCTAATAAATCTTTTAATTATTTGAGCTTCATTAACCAATCGACTTATAATTTGATAATTGTCTTTAGTTGTTGCAAAAACAAACCCAAAATAACCACCATTATTAGCAGCTTTTTCTATATAGACAAAGCTATGACATAAATTAAAATTAACAACCGCATCATAAAGAAGAGTGTCTTTAAATTCTTGTTCATCACTAGAATTATCAAAAGCAAACCCACTATGTATATTATCAGGGTGTACCATAAGTGGATCTATTATGTAATATTGTTCTTCCAATAATCTCTCCCACCATTTAGAATGAGTAGAAATGCTAAACATTCTGCCTTGTTTATCTATATTTAGGTATATTGCCTCTGTTACACCTAAATATTTTACAATAGGCCTACAAAGTTCAATAAATTTTTTCCGATATAATTTAGTTCCAAGAAAAAATTCATCAGATAACATAACTACTCCCCTACTTTCAGGTTAACTTTGCTATATTAATACCTGGCTGCTTATGCAGCTCTACTTTAAGTTTTTCAGCAAAATAACTGATAAATTGCTTTATGATCGGCATATTGTTTAATAATTTATTCATAAAAACAAACCGATTATTATTAGTAAAAAATCTAAAACAATATCGTTCTGTTCCTATTTGTTTTTCAATCGATACAAATTCTTCAACATGAAATATCTTGTATAAATCGTATAAAAATCCATTTTTTTTAAAAGTATTACAATCTGTTCCTAAGCTTACTTTCCATGATGATTTTTTATTATGTGTTTTAACCTTGATATTAGGATCATGTAAATAATATTTGTTATCCAAATAATATTGTAATATAGATTGATCGGTAACTAATATATTAAATTTATCATTTGAATGAATAATCCACATTAAATTACAGTTTAATATTTTTAAAATCATTTTACATAATTTATAATTATTATCATCAGAAATTAGAAAACTATTTGTATTCATAAAATTCTAACCTTTCTGTTATCTATGTAATATAAATATATTTTATAGTATTTGTAATATTTATACAATATATAGTAATCATACATGAGTTTTTGGTGCTCTAAAAAACAATGAGTGAAACTCGCCTTTCGCAAAGTAAAGAGCAATTAGTGGCCCAAGGAGGCTCAAACAACATTCCTTGTTTTTTAGAGCACACAAAAACTCATGTGTGATTACTATATTCATCGCCCCATATTAATTTTTTGGCTTTAATATAACGATCTTTGTCCCTACGTGATATGGTTTCTCTTTTTAATCCATCTGAAGTACAAAGATCGAATAAGATATGTCCGGATCCTCGTATTGGTTTTTTGATAATACGATTATTTTTTATCTGGTTAGGTTGTTTTGAAAAGATCCCGTAGGTATAGCTCTCATCTTCGAATGATTTGGTAGCTTGTTTAATTTGTTGATGAATTTTGGTACGATGTAATCTGATTTTAAAATGACACCAATCTGAATTGACTAATGGACAAGCTAATTCGTGAGGGCATGGTGCTATAAGAAAGGCCCCATTTTCAATCAAATATTGACGTGTTTTTAAAAATGAGGCATACCCATAAGGGGTACCTGGTTCTATTATAACCAGATACTGATTAGTTTTTTCCCAAGTAGTAAATAAAACTTTTTCTAAAAATTTATTATCGCATTCACTAAGAGAATAACTTAGTACTACTATATCATAAGATTGTGTAATACAAAGATCTTTAAAATTTTGCTTGAAAAATTGGTGTTGTTTACAAAAATTATAATCATAACTATTATCTCGATCTATAAGGTGAATAGTTAGTAAATCTGGAAATGTCTTTAATGCTGCATAAGTCGCACTACCTGGTCCGCATCCTAAATCAAGAAAACTAGTTATATTTGCTTTTTTTGGAAGAATACTAAACACTTTTTCACATACAGCTTGTGTAGCTGGCATTCTAGATTCTAGATAGACATTACGTTCTGCTTTGCTAAGCAAGCTAGTTTGGTGTTTTGTTTGATATCGAAGTGTTAAGTCTTGCCTGGATAATTGGAGATCTTTAATGTTGATTTTACTCATTTAACTCTCTTTTGAATAAATTAATTATAATACTTTGAGTATAAACTTACTTAATTACGGAGTATAATACAAAAAGATTATATAAATAACATAATTATTATATTGAGAGATTGGGGGTTTTAATGAGTTTCTACGAAAAATATATGAGTATTATTGGTTCTCTTGCTAATATAATGTTTTATTTACAGGCTTATAAAATTTTTGTTCTTAAATCAGCGCAATCTGTTTCTGGTCCTGGTTTTTTTATAAGTGTAGTTGGTATGGGTAGTTGGTTATTATATGGAATTTTATTAAAAAATAAGCCACTAATAATAGGTAACTTGGTTGGATTCATTGGAGCTATATTGACAGTAATAGGAATACTAAAGTATGGGGATTTTTCATTGTAAAAATTAATTGACAATACACGCAATTTATAAGAACATCAAAATTAAGTGTTTTATTTTGAGGAGGATGTTTATGAGTTGCCTAAAAACTAAACATATATATCAGAGCTTTAATAACACCATCCCAACCAAAAAGATTATTTCACCTAATGCTTGTAATATAGATAATTCAAACAATTCAGATCTATCTTATAATTTACAAAAGTACATTACAGAACCTTTAAAAGAAGCACTATTATTAATAAATCTTATTACGATAAGTGGTAATACCGAGGATAATTTATCATTACTTAATGAAATTAAAAATTTCATTAAGATAACATTAAATAATTGCAATAAATTTTAAAGAGTAGGTTTGATATCACAAAATGCATTATAGATACTAGAGGAGAAAAAGTTAGTCCAACTAAAGGTACGTGGAATAGTGAATTGTTTATAAACATATCTATTTTAATACAAAAAATTTGTGAACAAAAACAAATTAATCCATCTAATGAAAAGGCTGTTTTATGCGTTAGCGAAATTTATAATTATTCTACAAATTTAAATAATAATTTGGATTCTAAATTTGCCGAATGGTTTATAGAAAGATTTTTAAGCGAATATAATAACGATCATTTAATTTCATCTTAATTTTTTGATTGTTTTATGGGTTTATATTTTAATAAAAAATCTCTATCTAATGAATATTTTTTATTTACCGTTATTGTTTTATTTTCAGTGTTTTTTTTATCAATTGGTTTTTGTTGTTATTTTTACCATTTATACGATAAAGAAAAAAAAAATTTATTATTAAAATTAACCGATGCTATTTCTTTTGAGTTGGTTAATATATTTAAAGAAGATGAGAATATTCTTAGATTTTTTGGCTCCAAAATAACTAATCAAACCAATTACACAGATTTAAATAATATTGCAAATTTACTAATTTCTAGCATTGATTTAAATATAAGAAGTATGACTAGATCTTATATCTGTTGGGTAAACCCTAATGGTAAGCTTACAGTAAGCGGAAAAACTGGCATTTTAAAAAACAACATTCCAGATATTAAAGATAGAGAATATTTTATCTCTGCAAAAGAAAATCCATGGATTCTCCAAATATCTAAACCTTCTATAAGTTTTTTTAGCAAAAGCCCTGTGTTACCTACGGCCATGGGTATTCAAAATAAGTATGGGAAATTTATCGGATATATTATTATTGGATTAAGGATAGACCATATTAATCAGTACATAAAAAAAATAACTAATATTGAAAAAGCGAATTATATTGTACTTGATAAAAACCTTAGAACAATTTTATCTTCTGAATCACAACAAAGCATAGAAAATTTAAAAAATAAAGAGCTATTAACAACTTTTATCTCCACTGGTTATAAAAAATTACCAACACCACTATACTTTAATAACATTAAATATTCTTATTTAAATAAAGTTCCAGACTATCCTTTTTTTATTTTAATGGGATATGATACTAGTTTATATAGACAAGATTTTTTATATAAAGTAGGCACTAGGATATTAGAATTTTTGTTCATGGGTATTTTTTGTTTAATACTGCTTTATTTTTTTAGAAAAAAAATAATTTTTCCTATAACCAGGTTATCTAAATTAGCATTTTTAATATCTAACGGTAATTTGAATATAAAGATACCAAAACAAAATTCAATAGAAATGTTTAATCTAGCTAGGGGACTTTTGTTGGTAATTAAATATATTAGAAAAACGGAGTTATACAAACAAAAATTAGAACTTGCAGATCGAGTTGCCAAAGATTCCGACTCTGCAAAAGCAGAGTTTATAAAAAAAATGCATTATGAATTTGGATCTTCTCTTAAAGAAATTTTTATTTATTCTGAACTAATCTGTAAATATTTTAACAATAATTCTATTACTAATGATCATCAAATTATTCAATGTTCCAAAAAAATTCAAGAATTGGTAATGTTTATTAATACTAAAACTAGTAATATTTTAGAATTAAGCTACTTTGATATAAATTCAATTTTAGAAAATGCAATAAAAATTAACCTAAAAAATTCTTTTTCAAAAGAAATTAAGATAATCACTAATTTTCAAGAAAACATTCCCAATATATATGCTGATCCATTGAGAATTAAGCAAATTTTAATAAGTTTAATTCGTCAATCAATAGAAAATTCACCTAAAAATTCAAAAATAGTTATAAACAGTAGTATTTATTTAGAAAACAACTGTACTTGGTTTAAAATTACAATAGCAGATCAGAGTTTTGGTTTAGATGAAAATGTTCTAACTGAAATAGAAGAAAAATTTAATGATAGTAGCGATGAGGATATTGCTATATTTGAATTTACCAGGATGAAAATAGAATTTATTGAAAAACTAGTTTTAATGCATAAAGGTAAACTACAGATAGTAAATAAATTACATGAAGGCAGAAATGTTCAATTGTTACTCCCTTTGTTGTCGCAAGAAAATTACCCATCAAAAAATGGTGTTATATATTTTAAAAATCAAAAAAGCAATTCTAGTGTTATAGTATAATAAGTGTAAAACACAATTAACCTGCTAATGCCTCTTCACATAACTTAATATTATCTAATGCTTCTTTAGTTTCTCCGAATTCTTGAATAGAAATCTTAAAAAATTTTGACGCTAAATCGAAATTCTCTAAGGAATAATGAATATTAGCTAATACAAAAGGCAAGTCTTGATTTTTTTCTAATTTAAAAAAACAATCCCAAACTAAATTTAAGCCTTCTACAATAGCTTGTTCTTGCTCAACATTTAAAGTTTCTTTGTTAATATTTTGATCTATAAAATTGATTAGTTGATCCGATAGATCATAAAATAGATCTGGATCCCATTTACTAATAATCAATATTGCCAAAATTTGATCTAAAGTTTTACAATTAATGATTTTATCGTCCACATAACATAAATTAATTAAATTTTGAGGATTAATATCATACAACACATGTTTGGTAGTAAAATTAATCCATTTATTAGAATTAGATGTTTTATTAGTTATAAAACAAGCAATTTGTAGATCAGTATTGTTGCTAATCATTATGTTACTAATTCCATTAGTTAGCTCGAAAAAAGTTTTTAAAGCATGAAAATTTACCATAAAAGAAATTGAACCATGCACTGCAATGTTAGGTTCTTCTATATCAAAAAAATCTGATATAACCGCATTACCCTTATCTGCCACTAAAAAAACAGTATTACATTTAGAAAATAATCTTATATTATCTATGGCGCTTAATGCTCCAATTGGCAATAAAAAAGAACCATTTTTTAATTGTTGTTTATAGTCACATAAAATTTGATTATAAACTTTTTGATTATAATAATTATCTTCTATTGGTTCATGATAATATTTATAATCAAAACTTTTAAAAGAAAAAGCTTTTTTATTACATATATCTATAGTACTAGCAAATAATTGATTATCTCGACATTGAAATGCATCATGAGGCAAGGTATCGAATATATAGTTAGCAATTACAAACATTGGATTATTTAAAGAATTTTTTTCTATAGTAACTTTAGAATTAATTAAATAAATATTTTGATTATTTTCTGGATTAAACTTAGCAAAATCTAATTGGTGATTCTTTATATATTTTTGTAAACTTGGATGTTTTTGCCAATAATCTATATTTTGTTGAGAAATATCTGATGCTATGTATATAATTTTATATTGTTCATTAAAAGATTCTAAAAATTTTAAAACATAAAAACTAAATTTTCCGTGACCTGCGCCAAGCTCTAAAATATAAAATGGTTCTGAATAACTACTATCCCCTATTGAGTTTATATGATCATAAATAGCAGCATTAATTAAAGTTGCATACAAATGGGCAAGTAACTTATTACTTGTAATTTGATACGGAACTAAGTCCTCGCTCCATGCATTTGGACCTAGTTTTTCGTAATATTTTTGCATTTCTTCCCAAAGGATAGACTTGGATAAAGGCTTTGAATTCACACTAACTCTTAACTATATACCGTATGTTTCTTTTATTATATGCGCCGCTTGTAACTTAGCTAAACCATAAGCTTTGGTTTTTTGCCTAATTACAACGTTTTTTTGTCTGATGATATTCTGCAGGTTTTTTACTTCTTTTACAAGTCGATTAATTCTATTATTAGTTCGGATCCTTTTAGCCAACAAATCTGCTACATATACCCTATAGGACTGGAGATTATTGATAGTTCTAATAAATTTATCATTAATATTCTTTAAATTTATTACTTGAATTTTATAGAACTTAGTATCTTGCTCTAACTTATGGTTAAGTTTTTTTACTGCATCTAGATTTTGATAGGCAATTTTTAAATTATTATTATTATTTTCTAACTCTTGAAGCAATTTCTTATTTTTTAACTTCTCCTCCTCTAGTTGAATAACTAATTGATCATCGTATGAACTGTCATATTTTATAAAAGTTGCTTCTATGGGAGGTCTTTGTTCAATATGTTGGTAGCTGGTCGTCATATAAAAATCCATTTATTATTATTAT
>CAIVQA010000087.1 GCA_903907935.1 uncultured Francisellaceae bacterium | reverse complement strand
CCTATATCCTCCTGTGTCTACGCTTAATTAGTGGAGTTGCCCCCATTAATTTAAGACTCAGTACAGTATATGCTCGGTTACATTTTACTGATCGCTCTTTCAGCGACTAGTGTTACCACACCTCGTGGCGCACAAAAATCTTTAGCTACTGCTAGATCGCTAAAACTTTGTTTAAAAAATTTATCATGTGGTTTATTAAGTGTATTCATTTTTATTATTAATAAAATAAACTGCGATAGCAGTAAATAACAAAAATGCTATTTTTTTGTCCAAACAAAGTGCTTACCATAAAGCAAAGGAAGAGCATTTACAGTTAATTACGTTAAAATGGAAGAAGTTGAGTACAAAATGGCAATTAACGCAACAATAAACGAGGTCTACATGGACGTTGCAGTATTGCATCCTCATACAAGTCTGGATAGACATCTCTAGGCAATAAATTTTTTTCTTGCCCTGTTACAAGACGTCCACTAAGATTTACAGGAGCGAATCCCATTATATCTCCAAGAGTTCTTGCAACGCTATTACTATTACCCACACTAACATCTTGATCATTTATAGCTACTGCATTACCCGAGATAAAGCTACTAAATGCATGTAAAAAAGCATTATTATTATTGCTAGCAAACATGTTATATTTTATATCTTGTTGATTAATGGTATTAGCAGCTAATAAAGCCTTTTCCCACTTTACCTTAACAACAGTTTCGAAGTCTCCTTCTAACATAGAGCAAGCTGATTGATCAGGCTGATATAATCCAGGACCAGAAATGCTATATAGCTCTAAATTAGATTCACCACCATCTAAAATATATTCCCATACTTTTAACAAATCATTAGGGCTGCCAACCGGTTTTGGTTGCCTGGTAGCAGAATCGGTTGCCATCCCATTTAATTCACTAACAGGTTGTCCATTAATATTAAGAACCCAAAATTGATGACTTGCTATTATTAAATTATGCTCTCTTAGAATGATACTTGCATGTGGCATATTAATGATACCTTTTTATTCATTTCACCGATCTACGGCTCTTAGCCTCATAAGAACTTTAATTATATGATTTGTTGCTGTCAAGCAAAAATTGATCTAATAACAAAGAATTACTCGATTATTTTAAATTAAAAAATAAAAGAACTAACAACGATTTTAATAACTGTTTGCGATTTAGCATTTCTCATAGTAATTTTGGTTGGCAACATAAAACCACCATAAGATTTATATTTAGCATAAAGAATTTCCCAATCTTGTTGTTTAAAACCATCTTTAACTAACAAATAACTATTAGTAAGATTAGGCACACCCAATAACCAATAATTCAAATTGTTTAAATTCAACGATATGGTTTTTGATATATCTTGTATATCTTTTTGTACTTCATCCAGATTATTACTACTACTTACAATATTAATTTTGCCATCATCGCTTTCTATAGTTACGTTTTTTATATTCATAGCACTACGAAAAGTAATTTTTGATTTTTTATTGTTTTTTTGCCAATCCATATAACACATAGCAGAATGATTAGTAGGCTTATGATGCCAACTAATTTTGCCATTTAATTGCCAATTATCGAGTTGGCTATTGATCTTATTAAATTGTTTAGGATTAAAATCATAATGATTATTAATATTAGGGTTACACCCGCATAATATAACAATAACTATACTAAAAACCTTTAATTTTATTTTCTTTAAAATCATAATAACTAACAATTATAATTTGTTGAATCATAATAAGCAAATTGCCAAAACACTTTTTAAATACTATATAAATATACTAACATTAAATATAATTAAAGGTGGTTTATGCCAGGAAACATTGTTAGTCAAGGGAGTATGCTTATATCATTTAAAGATAAAACAACACGTGCATTTTCTGCCTCTAACCCAACTTACGAAGAGAGAACCATTTATTCTAATACCGCAAAAGAAATTTTATTAAAATATGAAATTGAAGGTAAAAAAATTAATATAATAGTTAATCGCGAACAACGCCCTACTACAAGTATTTTAGCTTCCCAAGGAGATCATATAACAGCTTATACAGTATTATTACAAACAATCTGTAATTTGATAGATGGAGAAGAAGAACATGAAGCCCCTAAAATACTTTATGAAGCTACTAGTTGTTTTTTTGAAGATCTAGAAACTCTTGACTTTAAAAGTTATAAAACTAATAGATTAATTGACTTTAAAAGCAAATTAAAAGAAGTGACAGCAAAATTCTTCCCTAAAAAAATCAGAAAAAAATTAATTGAATCTTTAAAAACAATTCAAAATTGTGATACAGCTTTTAATAGTATTGATAATCCAGAACTTAAAGATGCATTACTTTTTATAAATTCTTATAACTCTAGAGGTAAAAGAAAATTAAACCTAAATAAATTAAATGACTGTATTAAAAGAAGTAACCGAGGAATATTTGCTCAATTAGTTGTTGAACTTGGGGAACAGATTTTAAAAAAATATAATCACAAAACAACCGCTGCTCTCCCTAAACTAAGAGAAGATCTAGAAAAAAATCCTACTGAAGGCAATAGGGTTAAAACTGCTATGTTAAACCTTAGACTACTTAACAAGCTTTTAATGTTACAAGTAAATATAAATATCCCCAATGTAGAAGAATTAATAAAAGATTTTAAAATTACGTGTGGCAATATCATTAAAGCCACCATCCCACAAATTAAAGATGAACGCAATATTAATAATAAATTTAATAGTTGTTTAGTTATGGTATTCAATTTTGATAAAAAGTTACAACAAACCAAAATAGATCTTAGTAATATTGGAGAATATTTAAAGAAAATCAACCTTAATAAGAATATTAAGGCTAAAGAAATTGGTAAATTATTTAATGATCTATTTGATTTCAAACAAAATAAAATTAGGCAAGCTAATACATATGAACAAGACGGACAATTAGTTGATCATGGAACCAAAATTGCATTACATGATCCATTAGCTTGTCTTTATGAGGTTACATCTAGACATGCAAATTTTATGTTTAAGGCATTTAATAATTTAACTCTTTTATCAGAAGAATTAAAATTAAAGATTATTGATGAATTTCATGAAAAAATCATAGAAAAATCTAGTAATTTGGCTGATAATTGTCAAGGATGGGGGGAATGGAAAATTATTAATCCTATAATAGGTACAAGTATCTATTTTAATAAACAACAATTAGATGAAGGGGTAAGAGAATATAATAATAAACATTCTTATGTTAAAGAATACCCTAAAGCAAAAAAACGTAAATTATTGCCAACATATACTCTCAGCCAATGAGTTTTTGGTGCTCTAAAAAACAAGGAGTGTTGTTTGAGCCTCTTTGGACTCTAGTTGCTCTTTATTTTGCGAAAGGCGAGTTTCACGACTTGTTTTTTAGAGCACCAAAAACTCATTGGCTGAGAGTATAATTACCCATAAGTCCCAACTACAGTTCTAGTTACATATTCAAAGGCCCCAAAAGTACCATTAGTCGCAACAGAAGTTATAGTATATATACCACTAGACAATGTACAAGAAACTGTAACGTTAAACCCTGATGATAAACCACCCTGGTTAATGTTAAAATTAGTAGTGACTGGACAAGGACCAGTTGGATTTGCTGCAACTGTTGTTAAACCCCATTCCAATCCACTTTTTGCAGCAAAAAATGCTCTTTGTCCTTTTAATAATATGCTATTACTTTCTCTATTATTAACCAACACTCTTACCAAAAATGCCGCTATTAATGATAACACCACTAAAATAAAAATTGCCGCTATAATAGAAAATCCTGAAGATTTATACATTCGGCACATTTAAAACCTCCGTTAAAGTAACTGGCATATTATTTTGATTAATACCCAACCTAACACTAAGAAATAATGTTTTAAGATCAGCAGAAACACTATTCCTAAAATAACAACTATTAAGATTAGTTAGTAATGTTTGGTTTCCTTGAGTGCCGGATATTCTATAGACCTGATTAGCGTTAAAATCACAAGTATAAGTAATAGCTACATTACCTGTTATATTAAATCGTACCGAAACTGTATTGGCAGCATAACTATTAACACTAATACCTCCGGTATACCGCGAAAAATCATTAGCTATAACATTTAAAGCAGTACTTAATTGATTAGCAGCACTAGACTGCCCAGAAATTTCCGTAAACAACAATATCGGTTTAGCCATAAATACTCCTACAATACCAAATACTATAGACGTAATAACTATAGTTAATGTTAGTTCAAATATGGTAAATCCTGAATGTTTTTTCATGTTGTTTTATTAATGATTACCTCTATATGCACTAACAACAAGCTTAGGCATCAACTGTGCTGGATTAGTTACCGTAACATCTATTCTAACTACCTGTGTTCCTGAAGTTAACCCGCCTAATTTTGCAGCGGTAGTATCTAAATATACTGAAACATTAAAAGACCCCAAGCCTGGAAGTAAAATACCTTGGTTATCTGTAGCTCCAACATTAAATAAATTATTATAATCACAAACACTAATGTAATTAGCTCTACTAGCAGGTGGTGCGGGGCATGGCAAGGTTGTTGGAAATTTTTTGCTTAAAATTTCTGTTAAATAACTACTAGCTATATTTAATGCTTGTCGGTTAATATATGGTGGTGCTGCTACAGTACTTTGAAAAAAAACTAATACCACGCTAGTTAAGGCAATACTAATTATTGTTATAGATAGTATTAATTCAATTAATGATGTTGCTCGAATTTTTTTTAATACCATAATATCCTTTTATGTGTATCTATAAACTAATTAACCCAGTGTTACCTATAATACTAATAGTTTGACTGTTAATATTAAGAATAGCATTTGTTGCGGCACCGGTAACTATACTATTTACTAAACCATTAGTATCAAAATAAATTGGAAAATTAATAGTAGTTATAGATATATTATAGGGCGCCGTTACTACAAAGGCATTATTAATATTTTCTGGATCAAAAACTGATAAATTAAACGCCCCGGCAGTACAATTTTGTCTTAAATTAAAAGTTATATTAGTATAGGTAGTGTTTACCGCAATATGACATCCAGTCCCAATTGCCAAATTTTGAGCATATGCCAATGCATTTATAACTTGCTGAACAAAAACCTTTTGATTAAATGCTGAAGCTTGTAAAAATCTTGGTACAACATTAATGCCAATAACACCAACTATTGTTATAGTAAATATTAGATCTATTATAGTAAAAGCTTTATATAAATTAAAAGGCTTAAGGAGCAACGACTGCACCTGTTGTAATATTATAAGTAATTACATTAACCCCAGTACCTTGCCCATCGGTATAGGTACAAGTTGTAGTACCAGTAATATTAGCCACATAATTACAACCAACCGTAGCAGCACATTGAGTAGCAGAGTTAGAAGCAAGAGGCGGATTATCTAAAAGTCCATTCCATACGTTCAAACATTTATTGGCATTAGCAGTGCCAGAAGCAGGGGCAGCAGTATCTTCTGGCCAACCATATTGATTCATATACATTACCTGTGATCCTTCTAAATTTATAGAAGCAGCACCATTACCACCATTTGCTAACCATTGTGCATGCGAAATAGATATTCCTGCCATTAAACCACCGGCAATAGCATCTGCCGCTGCTTTTCTAGCTTGAGAGGTAAGGCTTCCTAACTTCGGTATTGCTACAATAGCTAATATCCCCATTATAGTAATTACCATCACCATTTCTATTAGCGTAAAGCCTCGTTTTCTATGGTAGTTATCCATAATATTAATCTGCATAACGTCTAGATCTCAATAAACCATAATATCGCTTATAGTTTTTTCCTATTTGTACTTATTATTTTTGTATATACAATATTATATACATGTATCTAACTTGTATATATCTACTATTATAGACTATATCGATCACCTTCTTGACAACTTTAATGAGCCGAAGCGACCTTTACTAAATCCCACATTGGTAGATATATACCTAAAGCCAATAGGAGCACTATACCGGCCATAATTGCTATTAAAATTGGTTCTATCGAACTACTAAGCTGTCTTAGGTCATAATCTAACTCTTGTTCGTAAAAATTAGATACTTCGTCTAATAACCTATCCAATTCTCCACTCTCCTCCCCAATCAAAATCATCTGTAAAACTAAACTAGTGAATAATCCAGTATTTTTGGCTGCAATAGTCATAGATTCTCCACGTTCTATACTAGATTTCATTTCAACAATTTTTTTTTCCATAAAAGAATTATCGCTAGTTGCTGCGATAATTTGAATTGCTTCTAATAATGGCATACCACTTCTAAAACATAACGCAAAAGTCCTAGCGAACCTAGATAATAATGACCTTTCTACAATACTACCAATAATAGGTAGGTGAATTTTATATTCATCATAGAGCATTCTGCCAGGCTTAGTATTAATATAACTAAACCAAGCAAATACTGAGCCGATAACAACTGCTAATAATACCCACCAATAATTTACAAAAAATTTAGAAATAGCTATTAAAATTCTAGTTGCCAACGGTAAAGTTATATGGAACCCAGCAAAAAATTTAGCAAAAACTGGAACTACAAATACATTTACAATAGTCATTGCTATAAGAACGGTAGTCAACACCAAAATTGGATATCGCATAGCAACTTTAACGCGTTTTGTAGTTTCTCGTTCTTTTTCTAAATAAGTACCAATTTGCTTAAAAATATCATCTAAAGTTCCGGTTTGTTCACCAACATTGATCAGCGCTCCCATTAATTTAGGAAAAAATTTATGATATTTACCAATGGATACCGCCAATTGATATCCAGCTTCTAATCTAGTCGCAATGTTGGCCAAAGAAGAACTTAATTTTTTATTTTGACAACTATCACTAACAATATTTATTGCTCTAATAATAGGAACGCCTGCCTTTAAAAGGGCATACATTTGTCTTGAAAAAATCATCAAATCAACTATGGTTGGATTATTAAAAATGTTTATTTTTGAATAAAAATTTAAACCTTGATCATCAATATCTAGCTCTAATACCGTAATACCGCTTTTATTTAAGAGTTCTTGAGCTGCCTCTCGACTTGCGGCCTTAATTTTTCCCTGTACATTAACATCAAAGGCATTTTTACCTGTATAAATAAAATCTATCATGAGACACGATCCTCTCTTCCAGATTCCTGATTAGTATTTTTAATAAGCTCAGAAACTTCTCCAGCTATACGAAACATTTCTTCTAAAGTTGTTATACCTTGTAACACATAGTCTAATATATTCATGGCTAACGGTCTAAAACCCTCTTGTTTTAGTGCAGCTGTTGTAAACCCTGCAGTATCGTTAGCACGCAAAAAATTAGCTAAAGTAAAATTTATTTCTAATAATTCATGTACCGATATTCGGCCCTTATATCCAGTCCTATTACAATGTGAACAACCACTACCCTTATAAAATTTCCAAAGAGGATCTACTGTACCAATTAGTGCTTTTAATACCTCTTTTCCATCAACTGTTATATCTTCAATTTGTTTACAAGAAGCACAAATTTTCCTTAATAAACGTTGAGCTATTATAGTTCTTAAAGAAGCAGCAACTAGATACCCCTCTATCCCCATATCAATCAAACGTGTAGCAGAACTAATTGCATCATTAGTATGAAGTGTTGCTAAAACCAAGTGACCAGTCATGGCAGCTCGTAACCCTATTTGGGCTGTTTCTTCATCCCGTATTTCACCAACCATTATTATTTCTGGATCTTGACGTAACGCGGTACGCAACACTCTCGCAAATGTTAAGCCAATTGGTGAATTAACTTGTACCTGGTTTATTCTTTCTAAAGAATATTCTATGGGATCTTCTATAGTTATAATTTTTTTTTCTTTAACATTTAACTCTTGGATAACCGCATATAAAGTTGTAGTTTTACCACTACCAGTAGGACCAGTTACTAATATTAAACCATTAGGTCTATGAATATGAAATAATATTCTACCTAACACGTCTTCACGGATCCCTAATTGATCTATTTGTAAAATACCAGTAGATTGATCTAGTATACGTAGCACCACGGTTTCTCCATACCTAACTGGCATAGTAGCAGTACGAATATCTAGCAAATGATTTTTAATTTTAATTCGAAATCTACCATCTTGTGGAATACGTTTTTCTGAAATATTTAATTTAGCTAATATTTTAACACGTAAAACTAATGAATCGGCAATTTGTCTACCTTCTATAATACTCTCTTGTAATATTCCATCCACACGTTGTCTAATTCTAACTAAATTGCCTTCTGGTTCAATATGTATATCTGATGCACCAACCTGCATAGCATCTTCAAAAATAGAATCTAATAATCTAGCAACCGGTGATGCATCATCACCAACAATATTTTCTTCGTTTTCTCTATAAGATATTTTTTCTTTACTTAACGCTTCTTTTAATTCTTCTGCAAAAGAAGCTATATCTTCAGTACGACGATATACGTGATCAACAATATTTAACAATCCTGATTCTTTTACTAATACTACCTGGATGGAACCACCCAAAATTTTAGTTACTTGATCAAGCGCTAATAAATCTGTTGGTTCAACCATGCCAACAATATAGTTATTATCTTTTTTTTCTAGAGCTATAACTCTAAATCTTCTGGCAACTCTTTCTGGGATCTGACGTACTAACTCAGCATCAACATCATACTGAGATAAATCTACTAACGGTAAATTTAATTGCTTAGATAAAGTATCCAATAATAGATCTTCAGTAATTAACCCCATGTTGACAATTATGGAGCCAATTTTTCCACCTTGTTCACTCTGAATTTTTAAAACTTGTTGTAATTGCTCTCCAGTTATTACTTTTGCTTTTACTAGTAAATCACCAATTTTGATCTTGTTTTTGTTAATAGGCATATATACACTCTCGACTAATGAGTTTACTATATTTAATAATTTTGTTTAATTTGTTCTAATTTATTATTAATATAATCTAAAGTCTCCGCATTAAATCTGCCTAAATTTTTTGCTTGATTAAAATGTTCTGCGGCACTTTTATACTTACCGCTAGAATCTTCTGCAACCGCCAAACCTAAACACCAAACAGGGTTTTCTTTATTAAATGTTAATAATTGATGATAATATTTTTCTGCCATATCAGACTGATCTATATTTAAATATGCTAAAGCTAACAATGCTAAATAATCTACTTGTTTAGAACTACTCTCTGGCATAGTCAATAGAACCGACAATGCTTTTCGGTGCCCCCCTTTTTGACTATACAACATTGCTAGATTTTTAATAAAATCTATATTTTCTGGATCTAGATCTAAACCAGTTTGTAATATTTTTTCTACCTCGTCTACCCACCCAATTTTTTGATAAATTTGTACTAATTGCATCCTAGCTTTATGATACTTGGGAAGTTCATTAAGTACTCTTTTAAATAATACTATTGCCTCTACTTCTTGTGATTTTTTTAATAATTCCACCCCTCGGTTGTAATCTATAATTGCTTGATCTTGCGCTGATAACGGTACCTCTTCTTTTATAGTATTAGCAACATTAGAGGTGGCACTAATATTATCTTTAACATTTTTAACCGATGATACATATTGCATATTTTCAGCAAAAAGATCTTCTGCTATCGCTTGATTAGCAAAAATCAGCAAAATTACTATTATTGTGTTTCGCCTAAAGTGCCATACCATTTAGCATTACCCCCAACATGAAACCCTTGATCTAATTCGTTTAACCGTTTATAGCTATTTTGTAACTGAGTGGTTATTTTATAATCATCTAAAATTATTGGTCTTAATAAAATAACCAATTCACTTTTAGTTGCTTGCTGTCTAGTATGCCTAAATACTGTTCCTACAAATGGGATATCTTTAAGAAATGGAATACCAGTAATTAATTCCGCAGTTTTATCCTGCATTAGACCACCAATAACAATTAATTGACCATTTTTGGCACGAACAATACTATCTGATTCTCGCACAGTACTTTTAGCTAGATTTACTGAACCAGTGGCTCCTTGTGCTCCAGTACCAGGGATATCAGTTGGAGTTGCATCAACAGTACTAATAGTTGGATGAATGTGTAATGTAATTTCATCATCACCAATTTGTGGAGTAACATCCAAAGCAATTCCAGAAAAAAATGGATTTAAAGTAACACTCGGAGTAGAAGATGATGAATTAGATTGACCAGCAGTAGTGCCAACAGCCGTTGTAGTTGAAGTCGAAATATTAGTAATAAAAAATTGATCACTACCTACTTTAATTAATGCTTTTTGATTATTACTAGTTGTAATTCTTGGGCTTGATAATACTTGAACATTACCTTGAGCAGCTAACAATTCTACTAAAGTTGCTAATTTTCGATAATTAATCCCTAAAGTTAATAATCCACCAAAATTAGTTACACTAGTAGGTACGGGAGGTGCTAAATATTTAAGTCCACTTGAAAGATCTGCAGTTGCTCCAGCTGAAGGTTGTGCGCTAACATCTGTAATTGGGGTGCTTGGAGATATATCAGAAGAATCATTTAAATTGTTACCAATTTGCGATGCATGCATATGATCATTTAATATTGCCCAATTAATACCAGATCTATATCCATCATTTAAATCTACCTCTATTACTTTAGCTTCTAACATTACTTGTCTATTTAAAGATCTTTCGGTATCCATTAAAAATTGTTCTACTTGTTGTAACTCATTTGGATAAGCAGTAACTACAATCATGCCTGCCATAGTATTAATAGCTACACTTTTTCCTTCATTACCCTTAGCTGCTCCAACGCCAACCATAGATTGTAAAGATTTTAATAATTGCTCCCATAAATTAGTATTACTAGTCGTTTCAACTTTACTTGTTATAGAGTTTAAGCCGTTATCATTGTTGTTATTATTGTTATTATTATTTGAGGTGTTACCGCTTGAACTATTACTACCAGAAGAAGTATTGCTAGCATTAGCAAAACTAGCACTAACCCCAGTAATTGTGGTAGAAGAATTTCCTTGTCTCGCTAAATCAAGATAATTTAATTTAAATACCCTGGTTTGTAAGCTTACCGGAAAAATTTTTATTGATTGCGACGAATATTCAAAACCATAACCATAAATTTTTTGCACCGCATCTAAAACATCGTTTACCGTTACGTTTTTTAAGGAGAGCGATATAGCACCTTGTACTTCTGGATGTACCACTACATTAAATTGAGTTCCATCAACCAGATCTAAAAAAAAAGACTTAGCTACTGCTTGATCCGCTATTATATTAAATTTTCTTTCTGGATGGTTAACCAATTCATTAGGATCTGTTAAAGATATGTTATTAATCTTAGGTGTTAAAAGACTAATAATACTATTGGGAACTTTAGTAACTGGACGTAATTTTTCTGAGCTAAATCCTTGTTTAAGATCAAATTTTGTCTCATCTAATACCGTGCCATATTTAGCAGGGGTGCTACAAGCTATAAAAAATACCATTAATAATGGTATTAAAGTTTTTTTTTG
>CAIVQA010000086.1 GCA_903907935.1 uncultured Francisellaceae bacterium | reverse complement strand
CAGGAACTTACTATCGGGGCTGAAGGTGACGCTATAGACGGAGTTGGTGTGGCCAGTTAGGGTTTGGTTATTAGTAGGGTCAGTTAAGCTCCAAAGGCGTACTGTATTGTCATTGCTACCTGAGGCCAGGAACTTACTATCAGGGCTGAAGGTGACGCTAAAGACGGAGCCGGTGTGGCCAGTTAGGGTTTGAACTAATGTCAGGTTACCGGCTTTTTCTACCTTATATATGGTTATGTCATTGCCTGCAGCAGCTGCAAAAAGTTTGCCGTCGCTGGAGTAAGAGCAACTTTGGATGGCGTTGTCGTGCTGTTTGTAAGCCAACTCGCCAAAGGAGGCGCCCAGCATATTGCTATTTTTTAAATTAGCATTTTGCAACCATGCTGTCTTTAATTTTACCCCACTTAAATCTGCACCCTCTAAGTCAGTATAATCTAATATAGCACCCGTTAAGTTCGCACCAACCAGCTTTACTCCACGTAAATCTCGACCTGAAAACGCTACCCCTGCTGTGTTTAATATAGTCGCCGCATTCGCGGCGGCCATTATTATAACCCCAACTCCTTCTCTAGATTTTAACATAATGTCAAACAATAACTCTTGAAGACTTTGGTTAACTCGTAATCGCTCTGCTATAAAATTTAAAATAGCTGACGCCTCAACTAATGATTTTTGCTGTAGAGATTTTAAAGATAGTATTGCTTGATTTAGCTCATCTAGTATTGTCTTAGCAGTAAAATATTCTTGAAACGACTTATGTATAAACAAATATGTTTCGCCAATTTTTTTTAACGGGCTACCTTGAAATCCTAGTTCCGCTGTTCTTTTGCTAGCTTCATCTCCGGCAGTTCCTATAAAAAACTTTTTAAATGCTTCATCCACACTACTACTATCTTTAACTCGTCTTATTACTTGAGTATCATTTAAAAACATCTCAAACGCTAAATCTTTAGCGTATTCATTAAAAATCCTTAATATATCATCTCTAGTATAACCGCTTAAATCACTGGCATGTTGCGTCATTCGCTCAAATTGACTCTTAAACCAACTACTGGTAAAGGCATCATATAAATCGATCTTTTTAATCGTTACTCTAGAATCAGCAGTTAAATTAGCGCTCAAATCCGGCAGCACACTTAATACTAAAAATAATAAAAATGGCTCTTTTAAAAACCCCTCTATTTCCTTAAATTCTTTTATTTTTCCTTGATAATCCTTTACTTCCCAGTTTTTAGTTTCATTAAATTTAGACCTACAAAATCCTTCAATATACTTCTCTACTTGCTCCGGTTTAAACGGTATAATATAACTTTTTAGACAACGTTCTCTTGATTGAATCACTGTCTCATTAGGATGTTTTGGATACAACAATTGCTCTTCATCAACCGTTATATGTTGGGAGCGACAACCAACTATAACTTTTCCTCGCCAATTGCCTGGTTCGTTAAATTTATATTTTTCTAATAATTTGGGTTTACCAGGAATTTCATCATAACCATCTAATATAAACAAAAATTCTTTATGCAGCTTTAACTCACCAATATTCTCAGCAGGTATTCCTTTCAACTCTAATGCTCTTTTAATTAAATCTTCAACTCCCGTTAAATTACCAATTCTAGGTAATGGAATAAATATTGGAATTAAATCACCTTCTTTGTAGTTTTTCCATAACTCTCTTTCTAAATAACGCCCAAATAAACTTTTACCAGAGCCAGCGTTACCTTGTAATAACCATAACTCTTTACTTACATCACCTATAAATTTCTCAGCTTTTTCAAGCAACAAATATTGCTCTTCTTCCTTAACATTCTCGATCTTCTCACTATTCGTTGCATAAGATGGTATATATAACTCCAACCCCTGCGCCAACATAAAATCTTGATCTCGCTCCAACTCAGCGCTATGCCTAAGCTCTGCAACTGCCCACTCCAAACTATGTTGATATAAACTTTTAGTGCCACTACTAGCTGCAGCCATAGCTAAAAATTTAGCCATCCCTGATAATCGTGCTTTAGTTTTAATATCTCTTAAAGATAAGATATATCTAGGCAAAACCTGCGCTGTCGGAAAAGTTACAAATTCTTGGTATGTATCATCTTCTCCTTCCCCTATTGGAAAATACGCATCTTCTCTTCCTTTTTCATGTTCTTCTGGATCTTTTGGTATTACTCGCACAAAATGACTATCGTAATTTTTATAATTTGGCTTCCCCCTTAATTTATCTTCTTTCTCCCGAATATGTCCTTTTTTTAAAATCAACTCTAAAACAGGATCTTTTAAATCTAATAATACCTTTTTAACACCTAAATTCTGTTCAATAAATCTATTAAAAAACTCTACTTCAAGCTCTTGAGATCCAAATACCTTGGCTTTTATAATTTCTTTCTCTTGACCTCGATCTCCTTTTAATTTAATCCAATCTAATATACGATCTCCATTATTTAAAAAAACCTTACTATTTCCTAAATTTTTCACATGAAAATCATTAAACAATCCCCGATCAACTTCCCCTATCGGTAATATTCGAACTATTCCGTTTTCTTTAATTATAAGTTGACCCACAGTACCATTTGAATTACAAACTATCGCTGGGATAGGACAATCTTTTAAATCTTTTGGAACTTCTGATATCACATGAAGTTCACTACCTTTCACGTACTCGCTTATTATAAGTTGCTTTATCATACCATTTGGACTATAAATTATCATTGGCGTAGCACAATCTTCCACATTTTCAGGAATGTCTCCCGTCAAATGAACATAACAATCATTCTCTTTCACCCCTGGGTAAGTATCCCATTTAACTACCGGATAAACATTTTGCGCTGAATACCAACCAAGTATTAATAAACCATCATCACCATAACCTTCATTTTTATTCTCAGAATTTTCTCCAAAACCTTTAGCATACACTCTGTAAGAATACTCAGCACTACTGCTACCATATAGCCCTTTACCAAAATAACCACAATCAACTAACGCTAAACTAGCAAACCCTGATTTTGCTATCCCGGAAGCCGCAGCCGGCCCGGTACCATGCCATAACGGTAATAATTTTACACTATGCACCAATAAGCTAATATATGATTTTTGCTCTAATGTAGCCATAACCCGTTGTCTTAACTCCAAATGTCCTTCCGTTTGCCAATCTGGTAGTTGATGTTCTAGTTTAATACTCCGCCTCTCTAAGGTATTTAAATTTGCCACAAACGCTTGCTCTGCACCACGATCAGCTATTACATATACCTCATCTAATTCATAACCTATCATAGGGGTCTTTTCATACATCTTTGCCACAAAATCATAATCCGGATCGCCATCTTGCAATTGATGTAATTTAAACGCTCCTTTTTCTTGCCAACCACTAGAATATCGTAATTCATCACAATACTCCCATGGTTTTAATGATCCACCGGAGCTAGGCGCTAATAAATTTGCTTGCTTTGTTGCTCTAAAATATAATTCTTTTGGTGATAAAGTCTTATTAACATTACCCTTTAACTTATCTCTAATATAAGCAACTTGCTCTCCTACTTTTAGATCAGTAAATTTATTTAACTTATAACTAATTAATCGACTTGCTTGTTGGGCAGTAGTTCCACCATCAGTATAAAACAAATAATTTTCGCTATCTTCCAAAGCACTTTGTGGAATAACAACCACCACTTTCCCTCTAAATCCTCCTTGCCTATTAATATGATTAGCCTTTATTAAAGATAATTTTTTAACTTGTTCATAACCACTAATAATAAAAGTAAATCTCTTTTGATGCTTTAAATCATCAATAGCTGCTCCATCCACTCCAAATCCAATTAAACCTTGTTTAACTAAGTTACCATCTTGCAACCCATCAATTGTTGGCAAATCTAACTGTAATGGAATAGCTTCTTCATCCTGATAGTTATCCCATAAAGTCATCTCTAAAAATCTAGTTAGTAATTTACTATCTACACTATCAGCAGTTTTTAACAATAACACCTCTTTAATCGGATCTCCTAAAAAATCTGTTAGGATCTTCTGATCATATTCGGTAGCTTGAGTTACACTCCTCATCGTTACCAAACCTGCACTTTTTGGCCGTTCTAACCACTTTTGTATAGCCATAAACCGTTGTTTAGCGAGAGTAGCAATTACATGCGTAAAATTAGTCTTAAACAATAATGAACGCTTACCTGGGTCCCGATACGGAACCTTTAATAATTCCCCCATAATTCCGGAATTACGACTACCAACTTTTTTTATACTAACTAAATACCTAGGTAAAATTTGACCGGGATCAAAAACTACTCCTTCATGATAACCTGATTTTCTCCTATAATGTAAATCATGATTAGCATAATGTGGTTGGCCTTTTAATCTAGCTTCATCGCTTGCTATCGTCGGATATATTACCTTGCCTGCATACCAACTTAATGCTAACACTACTTGCTCACCATATTGTTTCCTTGCTTCTTTATACGCTGCTATAGCACTATCTTTACCATAATAACCTTTACCCACCTCTCCTTCACTAACGTAACTTAAATCACTAAACCCAGCACCTTTCAGCTGTCTGATCTGCTCTAAACTAATCCCTTGCCACAGCGGTAATAATTTAACATGAGAAACGTGTTGCGAACGGTATCTTGAAAGTTTTAATTCAGCCCTAAGTAATGTCCTTTGCTCTACTATTTCTACAGATTCTTTGGCATTTGCTTTTTGATTCTTAGGTTTCCACTTAGCCTTATGTACCCAATTATCATGCTTCTTTTCTAATAAATCTAGCTCCGCAACAAATGCTTGCTCATCTCCTTCATCTGATAATAATACAATCTCCTCAATTTCATAACCAGCCTCTATTCGTAAATTGTAGAGTGCTTGCACAAATTTAACATCTTCTTGAGTAGCTTCTTCTAACGGCAATAACCTATAACTTCCTTTATCTCTCCATTCTTTAGCATAATGCAAACTTTGCTCATAATTCCATGGTTGCTCTAAACCACCCGGAGACACTGGATAACCTACCGGGAATAATCGTTTAGTTTTACTGTTATTTAACGTTACACTCGCTGCTAATGTTGTATGTTCCGTAGAAGTTACATTACTACCAATAATCTTTTCTACTGATAATTTTTTAGCTAATATCGGTGCTTGATCATGTAATAATTGCCCAGAACAGCTAGAAGAACCCTTATGACTTTCTGGTAATACCCACCTAGCTCTATCATCATGAAACATTACACTACCTGCTAATTTTTCATCTTCCGTAACATTACTACTAGTAACCTTTTTCTCCTTTGATCTATCATGCAACTTCATTTCTTCTAGCCTGGTAGTTATCGTAACAGCACGACTAGCTTCTTTTTCAGCAAATGTTTCAAAATCTTCAACCAGGGTATCTTCGTATCCCGCGGTCTCTCCTATTTCTGCTGATCTTTCCGGTAATTGAGGATCTTGTTTTTCTCCTGACGCCGGCATGTGATGACCATACTTAGTAGAGTAATGATCTACTGGTTCTGTTACTTCTTTAATGTGGCTAGCCTTACTATTTCCGCACCCCATAATTCAAGCCCTCTCTTATGTAACTATATAATTATTATTTTATTTCGGTTTTCTACCAAAAATTATTTATTAACAAAGTATGATTATATTAAATATTCGTTAAGAATTTCTTGACATGTGTACTATAAAACAAGTCTAATCCCCTTTTTCTTCACAATTTATAAATTTAACGATAAATTTTTAAAATTAAAAATAATTATTAAATTTTATAAAGATTCTGGTAATTTTTTTATAT
>CAIVQA010000085.1 GCA_903907935.1 uncultured Francisellaceae bacterium | reverse complement strand
ATAATTTTTATAATAATAAAAAAATTGTGCTAGGCAAACCCCAACTAAAAAGAAGCCAGCAAAAAATTTTATATTAAAATTTACCAATTGCATGTTAAAGTTAGGTTATAAGTTACATAGATCAAAATTATGCCAAAAAGATACTTAAAAAAATTTTCACCAAGCCCAGAAAAATTAAGACAATATAAAGTTTTAAAAATTTTTGGGGAATTTATCCATAACCCAAATTTATGGCACTTTAACCGTTATTCTGTTGCTAAAGCATTTACTGTTGGGTTATTTGTAGCATGGATCCCTGTCCCATTTCAAATGACATTAGCAGCTCTGGGGGCAATTATATTTAATGCTAATTTACCATTATCTATTGCCTTAGTTTGGTTAACGAATCCAATAACCATGCCTCCATTGTTTTTATTCGCTTATTTAGTCGGCGCTAAAATTTTACATATTCCAGCTAAACCATTCAACTTCGAATTATCTATAGATTGGCTAACATCTTTAGTGGGTGATATTTGGGAGCCATTTTTGTTAGGGTGTTTAATTTTAGGCGTTATTTCTGCAGCTTTAGGAAATATTCTTATTAGATTAATATGGCGGTATATGACCATCAAAAGTTGGAAAGAACGAGCTAAAAAAAGACGTGCACATACCCATACAAAACATATTGGCCATAAATAAATTTGCACGAATAAGGCAAGTGCTTAGAAATATGTATAAAATAACTTTAACTAAGTAACTTTTAGGGTGTTGGTGCCCGAAGAAATGGGGTATTAGGTTGAGCTTCTGTTTTTTCTATGTACTTGTCTAATTTAAAGCCAAAATAATCTAAATCAAATAGATCACATAATAATTCATCTTCTTTCCTGGATAACAACCCTTTAGCCACAACTTGTTTAGTTCTAAGATAAGCATATACCTTTATTATTGGATCGATACCAGGGAAGATGGTATTTATAGCTAAATTATCGATTTTACCATCAGTATATTGTAAAATTTTAGTCCTTACTATAGGCGCTAATAATAAGTATTCCTGTTCACAGATAACTTTATTGCTACCTATAGGTGTAAAAATCATTATTATAGATCTTCGCTCACTATTATGCTGTTTCTAATAAGTACTATACAACCGCCCATTTTGTAATTGGTAAACCTGATCAAACCGTTTAATTAAACTATGATCATGAGTAACCATAATAACTGCAGCTTGACGTTTCTTATTTAAACTACTAATTAAATCCATTACTTGGTTAGCACTTTCTACGTCTAAATTACCTGTTGGTTCATCTGCTAAAATACAACTCGGATTATTAATTAAGGCCCTAGCAATTGCCACTCTTTGCCTCTCTCCGCCTGATAACTTATTTGGTTTAAAATGAAGTCTAGAGCTAAGATCAACTTCTTCTAATAAATTGGCAGCTAAATCGTTAGCTATTTTAAATGGTATATTTCTAATTAATAACGGCATACTTACATTTTCTAGTGCCGTAAATTCTGGTAATAAATGATGTAATTGATAGATAAATCCCATTTTATTATTACGTAAAATAGCTTTATCTTGTTCGTTAATATTATTTAAATCTTTATTACATAAAGTAACTGTACCAATAGTAGGTAAATCCAAACCACCAAGTAACTGCAGTAAAGTTGTTTTACCAGAACCAGAACGCCCCATAATGGCAATTTGTTGCCCTTTAGTAACTGTTAAATTAATATCAGACAATATGGAAAGTACATTAGTTCCATCAAAAAACGTTTTACTTACTTGGCAGCATTCTAAAATAATATCACTCATAACGTAACGCCTCAGCCGGTTTTACATTACTAGCACGCCATGCTGGATACAGAGTTGCAATAATACTCATAAATAATGATAATGCACAAATCCAAAAAACATCTCTATATTGAATACAGGATGGTACATAACCAATTAAAAAAGTTTCTTCTAACGGAAGTTGTACATTAAAAAGATTTTGCAGAAAATTAACTAGATCAGTAACATTGTATGCTAAAATTAAACCAATAATTAAACCACCAACAGTACCAATTAATCCTATCGCAGTACCTTGAATCATAAAAATTAACATTATTTCTTTATTGGTAGCCCCCATAACCCGCAAAATAGCAATATCAGAACGTTTATCGGTTACTAACATAATTAAACTAGATACTAAATTAAATGCTGCAACCGCAATAATAAGCAACAATACACACCATATTACCGTTTTTTGCATTTTCATAGCTTCAAAAAATGTACTAAAATCTTGAGTCCAATCGGATACAAAATATTTATAATTAAATCCAGCATTTATTTCGGAAGCATGTTTTTTAGCTGCTAATTCGTCCGATACTTTTATTTGTATACCTGTAATTCCCGGTTGCATCTTATATAATTTACTAGCGTCTAAAATATTCATAAAAATATAATTTTGATCATACTGAGTATTACTTTTAAAAATTCCAGCAACTTTAAATTTTTTAATTCTTGGCATAACTCCCAATGGTGAAACATTAACTTGAGGTATAATTAATGCTATTTCATCATTATTATGAATCGCTAAGTTATTAGCTAAGTCTTGCCCTAAAATAACATTAAATTGCCCTGGAATTAATTCAGATAAACTACCACTAATAATATTGTCATCTAACGGATAAACATTTTCAATTTGAGATACATCGATCCCTAACACCATTACTGGTATAGAATATCCTTGAAAAGTTAATAATCCATGCTCAGAAATATATGGTGCAACTCCAGTAATTTGTTTAGATTGTTTTAAATGATCTACTACTGATTGCCAATTTTCTAACGGCCCAAAAAAGTTTTTTAAAGTTATATGCGGGGTTATACTAAGAATTTTTAGCCGAATTTCTTTACTAAAACCATTAAATACTGATAAAACTGTTATTAATACCGCCACCCCCAACAAAATGCCCAATATTGAAACTGTAGATATAAAAGATACAAAATGATCTTTTCTTTTTACTAAAAAATAACGTAACCCGATAAAAAATAAATACCTAGGAATACCCATAAATTACGACCTATTCTATTATACAATATATGTTCAACTATATTTTAAAATCAAAAGCAGTATCTCTAATTGAAATTATAGTAACTATTACTATAGTGCTTATTTTATCTACAATATCTTTATATAGCTATCAAGACTATAAAGTTAAAGCTCAATTTAATGGCGCTTTTAGTACTGCAGAACAAAACAAACTAGCTATTATAGGTTATTATGCTAAAAATAAAAAATGTCCACAACCTGGATTTATTAACCCTGCTGGTCAAAGTAGTCAAACTATTAATAACGCCCAATGTACCACCTCTAGTAGCACTTCTTGCGTAAATAATATAACTAATAATGGATGTACTTTAAACCTTAATGATGCAAATGGTAACACAATAATTTCTTTGCAAGCAGCACTTTCTCCTATGGGAGATCTACAATATTTTTGTATACTAGGGGCAACCAATGCCCCACCAGATAAATATTTATCTATCACTTGTAATCCTAATGACTTTACAATGCCATCAGCAACAACACCAGCAACAATCAATGGTGTCGTTTATACCTCACCATAATAAAATTAAAGTTTTAAAGCATTTTTGCCGAATTTCTAAGTATAATAGTAAACTAGTAGGTACAAGCAACTATGCAGCGGCATTCTACAAAATTAAAAAATTCAAAGTCTGACCTACCTGGAATTAATAAGGGTGATTTACAGACAGAACTATTAAAATTAGATGATGAAATCGAAGTAATTTTAGAAGATGATGAAGAAAATATAGAGATAACCGAACTAGATTTTACTAATGAAGCTCCTAATTTTAATAGAGAACAAGAAAATTTAGAAAAAATTAGTCCAGAATTAGCAAATGATGAGAATCAAGATACCAATATAACTGAACAAAAATATACCAAGTGCAAAGATCCCACCGATATATATCTTAGAGAAGTTGGTATTGCACCATTACTAAGTAAAGAAGAAGAAATTCACTATTCTCGTCTAACTAAAAAAGGCGACCCACTAGCTAGAAAAAAAATGATAGAAAGTAATCTCCGATTAGTTATAAAAATCGCCAGAAGATATTTAAGAAGTGGGATGGCAATCTTGGATTTAATAGAGGAAGGTAATTTAGGTTTAATGCGCGCAGTAGAAAAATTTGATCCAGAACGCGGTTTTAGATTTTCTACCTATAGTGCATGGTGGATCCAACAAACTATAGAAAGAGCTATAATGAGCCAAAATCGTACTATAAGATTACCCATGCATGTAATGAAAAAATTAAATTCTTGCCTAAGAATTAAAAACGAATTAACTAAACAATTAGACCACGAACCTACCTTTGATGATATTGCTAATAAATTAAGCAAATCAGAAAAAGAAATAGAAAATACTCTATGCTTAAACGAAAAAATAGTATCTATTGATGCTCCTGTATCTGATAATATTAATAAACCTTTATTAGATATGGTTGGCAACGATTCGCTAGATCCAGCTAAAATTGCCTCTAATCAATCTCTAACAAAAACAATCTACCATTGGTTATCTAAATTAACCTCTACCCAATAAGCTGTAGTGGAATTACGTTTTGGTTTAAATAATTATGAACCAAACACTTTAGAACAAACTGGGGTTAAAATCGGGTTAACTAGAGAACGAGTAAGACAATTACAAACAGAAGCACTAAGATCATTAAAATTAATTATTGAAGAACAAGGGATCGATTTTAACACCCTAACGGATAATTAAAAATTATCTCATACCCAGTTAAATTGCGGATATTAATAACTCCTTTCGAAAAAATTAAATATTGACCTTTAATTGCTAATAATTGATCAGAAATAATTTTTGAACTTTGAATAATTTTAGAAATATTCAGACTAGTTACATTTACTTTAGAATTGGATTGCTGTAGCTCTTCATAAAACTTAGGATCTATAGGATATTGAATTGAAACAACATCTTTTGAACTTAAATTAGCTAAAATTTCTATAGAATCGTTAGAAAATTGATCTTTAATTTCTTGTATTTCTCTTCTGCAATCATTTAATAACTGAAAGCTAGCCGCTATTAAATCTATTGGTTTTACATCAAATGCCAGCATTTTACGCCAAGCAGTTTTATCTGAAATCTTTTTTGCTAAAACCGCTTCAATTAACCCTGCCTGATATCTAGATTTGGTACTAATTATTGCTAACCCTTGAATGGCCCCTTGATCTATCCATCTAGTAGGTAAATTACTTTTTCTTGCAATTCCCACTTTAATTCCAGAACTATTCGCTAAATAAACTATATGCGAGGTAAAACAATGTTCTTCTCCCCATTCTGGCTCCCTACACGTACCAAGATGGTAGCGACAATTTTTAGGATTTACTATACAAAGATCGCATCTAGCTAATTTTTGTGCACATACATAACAATATCCCTGGCTATAACTATTCTTAGTTTTTCTCTGACAATAAATACATTTTATAACTCCAGAAAATTCTAAAGAAACTACTTTGCCAATTATTGTATTAAGTAAAATTTGAGGTTTATGATCCAATACTAAATAATATTCAGGAATAGTTCCTGTAGGTGGTAAAGAAACTTGCATTTTATGTAAAATGCCAACAATATTAGCCTCCAAGCAAATCGTCATGGGAAAGCTTTATACCATTTTTTAAGAATATACTTAATATTGCCGAAAAAATTAACCCTATTGGTAAAATTACCAGAGCATATTTAAAGCTAGTTAATTCATTATAATTAAAGGTAAAAGCTAAATAATCTAACATTAAACCAACACTTGGTTGTAACAATAAACCACCTACCATTACTAACATATTAACAAAACCAACTGCAGTGGCACTAATACTCTTATGGCAGAGATCATTAATTGCTGCAAAAATTAAAACTTCTGCACTAACAAACAACCCAAATAAAAACATACACATGTTAACTATAAATGGTTCCATTGGTACATATAAAATCATAATGATTAATATTGCAGAAATTATACATCCAACAATTAAAGGAATTTTACGACTAACTATTACATCCGAACATATTCCCCAAATTGGAGCACCAATACCAAAACCTAAAAAAACCATTGAAGAACTAAAGGCTGCTAGATCTTCTTGAAGGCCACTAGATATTAAAAAAGATACTGCCCAAGTTTCTGCAAAAACACTTAGGGCTGCAAACATTAAACAACCTATAATACCATTTAACCACAAATCTGGTAATTTCATAATTTCTATTAATTCTCGCCATAAACTATTATTTTTTTCTGATGATTCTAATTTTGTTAAATTTAATAAATTATGCTCCTTAACAAACAACCATAATACCAACGCCAAAAACACTCCAACTACAGCAGAAAAATATAGAGTTGCTTGCCACCCAATCATTACGGTAGAACGACCAACAACTACTTGCCCACTTATAGCTCCCAACATCCCTAATGTTGAACAAAACCCAGCCATAAAAGCAAAAAATTTTCTTGGTAACCACATATTGCTTAACTTTAAAACCCCAACATAAGCAAATGCCGAACCAAATCCAACTAAAAACCTACCAATTTGTGCAATTAATAAATTATCTCCAACAAAAAAATAAGTACCTAAAGAACACATTAAACAAGCCATCGTTAACACTTTACGTGGCCCCAAAAAATCCATAATAAGACCAGCCGGCACTTGTAATGGTACATAAGCCCAGTAGTACAATGCTGCTAAAAACCCAAAACCAGCCTCGCTAATGTTATAGGCTAATTTAAGTTCCGGACGTAATACACTTGGAACTACTCGCAAATAATACTCGTAACAATAAAATATTGTACCTAATACACATACAAATAAAGAACTATATAATAAGTTGGAGCGATTTTTTGATTTAGTATCCAGCAAAGTTTTACCCACAATTATCCTCCAACCAAATTAGAATTTATTTTTTTCTTTAATGTTTTATTAGCCCTGAATACTACAACTTTACGTGCACTAATAACAGCACTTTCTTTAGTTTTAGGATTACGACCATAACGTTCTTTTTTAAATTTGACTTTTAACTGCCCAAAATTACTAAGCTTTATATTGATATTCTTTTCTAATAAATTAGAAATTTCCTCCAACATAGAATTTATAAGATTTAATGCTTGTTCTTTTTTTAAGCCACTGCACTTAACAATGCTTTCAGTAATTTCTAATTTTGTTAATGATTTATGTATAGTCATTTTAAGCCCTTAAAGTAGCTCCTATTTTTTTAAAACCTAAAAGTATATTGGTTTCTAGATTATGAATGTCAAGTTCTTCCAATGTACGTTCTTTATGTTGTAAAATTACTCCAAAGGCTATACTTTTTTGATTATCAGATAATTTATTGGAACTATATAAATCAAAAAAGATAATTTTCTTTAAGAGTTCACCACAACTATTTTGAACTACTTGGTGAATTTCTTCACAAGTAATAGCAATATCAACAGTAATAGAAAAATCTCGACGAATGAATGGGAATTTTGAAATTTCTATAAATCTTGGTAATTTTAAATCAGAAATTATAGTTAAATCTAACTCAAATACTAATGTTGGTTCCATTAATGATAAAGTTTTAATTAACTTAGGGTGCAATGCCCCTATATTACCAACCATTACTCCATCTAAAAATATATTAGCAGCTTGTAAACTATGTAATGTTTTATTTTCTATTACAGGAGTAAATTTTATAACTGCATTAGGTTTGTTATGCCTTAATACTGCTTCTACATCGCTTTTTAATGCAAAAAAATCAACATCTCTATCTAAATGTTGCCAATTTTCTGTTAATAATTTTCCGCTTACTATACCTGCTAATTTTTTCTTTTGTTCTACTATTTTAGTTTTTGAATCAAGTATGAATACTGTTCCTAGTTCAAATAATCGCACTCTTGTTTGTTGCCGATTTTGATTGTGTAGTAATGCAGCAATTAACCCTGGCCATAAACCAGATCTCATTACACTCATATTTTGGGATATAGGATTTTTTAATTTATAAAAATTCTCTACTTTCTCAAATAAGCTAGCTAATTCTGGATCTATAAAACTATAAGTTATTACTTCACTATATCCACGATCTACTAAACAATGTTTATATGTTAATTCTTTGCTAAAATTTAAAGATTTAGCCAATGGTTTAATTTTTAATGGTAAAGAAATTATTTGTTGAGTAATATTGTTGTACCCCAAAAACCTAGCAATTTCTTCAATTAAATCTTCTGGTATTTTTAAGTCTTGTCGCCATGATGGCACAGTAACATTCCAGCCAATATCACTATTTTTAACTACATCCATCTTTAAACCATGCAAAATAGCAATAATTTTTTGATCAGAAAAATACATTCCTAAGACTGTTTTAATTTTTTCTCTGTTTAAACTAATAACAGTTTTTTTAGGCAAAAATTGCTCATTAACAACAGAAATAATTGGACCAAATTGACCGCCATTTATTTCTTTTAATAAATCACTAACACGTAGCATTGCTATATGCTGCAAATCATAATCGATATTCCTCATAAATCTATGAGCAGAATCACTAATTAAATTATGCCGCTGTGCTGTCATACGAATGCCTATCGGCTCAAAATATGCACACTCTAATACAATATTTTTAGTATTATTAGTAATCCCAGAATGTAACCCACCCATTATTCCAGCTATAGCTAATGGTTCTTGGTTATTTGCAATAATTAAATCTTCTGTAGTTAAATTAATTTTACTGTTATTAAGTAATATTAATTCTTCGTTAACTTTAGCTTTCCTAACTGTTATTCCATCACTCACTTTAGATAAATCAAAAGCATGTAATGGTTGTCCTAATTCCAACATTACATAATTGGTTATATCAACTACTGATGAAACCAAATTAATCCCAGCATTATGTAATACTTGTTGCATCCAAATTGGAGTACTTTTATTAGGGTCGATATTATGTATTACCCTAGTTAAATATTTTGGACAAGATTCTGGTTCGATTACTTTTACATCAATTTTTGCAATTGAAACATTCGTGTTTTGATCAAGGACGACTGTCGCCATATCATCATTAAGTTCTGGTAATTTTAAACGAGTATTATTAATTAATGCTAATTCTCTAGCAATACCTATTATACCTAATAGATCAGCACGATTAGGAGCAACTGCCACTTCTAAAATACTATCTTCCGCTTCTTCAACACAACTTTCTAATTCTAATCCTAAATTTATAAATTGTTCACTAATTCGCGATACATCGTATGGCAAATGCTCTATAAATTTTAATAAATATTTAAGAGAAAATCTCATTATAAATTCCCAATTATACTAATCGCGCTTTGTTAAAACTGCTGCAAAAATCGCAAATCGTTTTCAAACATTAATCTTAAATCGTTAATTCCATAACGTAACATTGCTAACCGATCTACACCTAATCCAAATGCCCACCCAGTATACAGTTCAGGATCCACATGGCAATTTTTTAAAACTTCTGGATGTACCATGCCGCAACCTAATACTTCTAACCAACCTGTATTTTTACAAACTTTACAACCTGCGCCATTACAATTAACACATTGTATATCGACTTCTGCAGATGGTTCAGTGAATGGAAAGTATGATGGCCGAAACCGAACTTTTAAGTTTTTTTGATCAAAAAAACTACGTAAAAATTCTGTAAGGATCCCACTTAAATGCCCAAAATTTACTTGAGAATCTACCAATAAACCTTCCATTTGATGGAACATCGGGGTATGAGTAAGATCTGAATCACAACGATAAACTTTACCCATAGAAATTAATCTAAATGGCGGTCTATTATTCTCCATAACTCTTATTTGTACATTTGAGGTATGAGTTCTAAGTAACTTACCATCAGAAAAATAAAAAGTATCATGCATCGCTCTAGCTGGATGATGAAATGGAATATTTAAGGCTTCAAAGTTATGATATTCGTCTTCAATCTCTGGACCTTCAATAATGTCAAAACCTAATTGCTCAAATAATCTACATAGAGATTCTAAAGTACTAGTTATCGGATGGATACTACCATGCTCCATACCACATGCAGGCAAACTAACATCAATACCTCTGGTTAGTTTATAAGTTAATTCTTTGTTTAATAATAACTGCTTTTGTTCAGCTATCCTTTCTTGAACTTCCATTTTAGAATTATTTAATAACTCACCTAATTGACGTCTTTCGTCTGCCGGTAATTCCCCAAGTTGTTTTAAAAACCCTGTTAATTTACCTTTTTTACCTAGAAGATCTACCCGCAACTTTTCTAATTGTTGTTCATTATCTACCTTACCAATTTCAAGTAAAGCATCAGCTATTATTATCTCAACTTGTTGTTGTATTGGGCGCATGATGGTTGCATTAATGTAAACAATTAGGCTTTACTTTTTCCGCTAACTGACCAAAAGCATTAACATCTAAAACTGCTAGATCTGCTAAAATTTTTCTATCAACCTGAATGTTAGCTTTTTTTAATCCGTTTATAAAATTACTATAAGATAATCCATATAACCTAGCTGCAGCATTAATTCTAGCAATCCACAAACCTCTAAATTGTCTTTTACGTTGTTTTCTACCAATATAAGCATATTGGGCAGCCTTAATAACGGCTTGCTTAGCTACTCTAAATACTTTACTTCTAGCACCATAATAACCTTTAGCTGCTTTTAAAACTTTTTTATGCCTCTTCCTTGCCATTACTCCACGTTTTACTCTAGCCATTATACCCCCTCAAAATTACTTTATATTACTGTAACCATAAATTATGTTGGCAACATTTGATCTACTCTAGATTTATCGCAAACTTTAACCATTCCTAATCCTCTTAACTGCTGTTTTCTTTTGGCAGTTTTTTTAGTAAGTATATGATAAGCATTTGCTTTTCTATGTTTATAATTACCAGAGCCGGTTTTTTTAAACCTTTTTTTGGCACCACTATGACTTTTAATTTTTGACATCAAACATACTCCTATTTACTTTTTAGAGGAAAGCACCATAACCATCTGCTTACCTTCTAATCTTTCTGGAAATTGATCAACTTTACTAACATCAGTCAATTCCTCTCTAATCTTAATTAATAACTCTAATCCTAACTCATGATGCGATATTTCTCTACCTCTAAACCAAACAATTACCTTAACTTTATCGCCTTCAGCTAAAAACTTACGGATACTCTGCAACTTAATTCCGTAATCATTATCATCGGTACTAATTCTAAACTTTATTTCCTTAATTTTAACTTTCTTTTGTTTCTTTTTAGCACTAGCTCGATCTTTACTTTGTTTAAATAAAAATTTACCGTAATCCATAATTCTAACTACTGGAGGATCAGTATTGGGTTGTATTTCTACTAAATCTAAATTTGCTTCACTAGCTGCTTGTTGTGCTTCTCTTATACCTATTACACCTAGTTGTTTACCGTTTTGATCGATCAATCGTACTTGTAATACTCTAATTTGTTCATTAATACGATTCCTACCTTCTTTATTTGACTTAATAATTTTTCCTCCCAAAATAAAAAAATAATACTTTACTCAAACTATTTTAAACAACTATCTTTTTGTAATCTATCAATAAAATCTGACAACAACATGCTACCTAAATCTTCCCCATCCCTAGTGCGTACGGCCACTTGGCCAGTTTCAACTTCCTTGTTCCCAATTATTAACATAAAAGGAACCCTTTGCATGGCATGTTCGCGAATTTTAAACCCTATTTTTTCATTTCTCAAGTCTTCTTTAGCTCTATAGCCTAAATTAACTAGTTGCTTAGTAATATTTTGTACAGTTTCCTGTTGGAGATCGGTTATATTCATTACCACAACCTGAATGGGAGCTAACCAACTTGGTAAGTTGCCAGCCGTATTTTCTAATAATATAGCTATAAACCTTTCTAATGACCCTAAAACTGCCCTATGCAACATAACTGGCACTTTCCTATTACTATGCTCATCTACATACTCTGCTCCCAATGCCATAGGCATAGAAAAATCAATCTGCAAAGTACCACATTGCCAAACTCGATCTAAACAATCTAACAAAGAAAATTCTAATTTTGGCCCATAAAATGCCCCCTCACCTGGATTTTCTTCGTATTTTAATTGTTTTTCTTTTAACGTTTGACGTAAATAAGTTTCGGCTTTATCCCAAATTTCATCGCTACCAACTCGTTTTTCTGGTCTGGTTGCTAATTTAATTATGATATTTTCGAATCCAAAATCTTTATAAACTGCAAATAATAAATCAACAAACTTAGCAGCTTCGGTTCTAATTTGATCTTCGGTACAAAATATATGAGCATCATCTTGAGTAAAACCACGTAATCGCATTGCCCCATGCAAAGCTCCAGATGGTTCATTTCTATGACAACATCCAAACTCTGCTAATCTAAGTGGTAGATCCCGATAACTTTTAATTCCTTGATTAAAAATTTGAATATGCCCAGGACAATTCATCGATTTTATAGCAAAATTATATTCATCGGTTTCTATAGTAAACATATTTTCTTTAAACTTACCCCAATGACCAGATTTTTCCCATAAACTACGATCGATAATTTGTGGAGTACGTACTTCTTGATAATTATCTTTAATTTTATTTCTTATGTAATTTTCGATAATTTGAAAAATTACCCAACCTTTTGGATGCCAAAATACCATGCCAGGTGCTTCTTCTTGCAAGTGGAATAGATCATATTTTTTGGCTAATTTACGATGATCGCGTTTTTCTGCTTCTTCTAATTTATATAAATAATTATCTAATTCTTTTTTGCTAGGCCAACAGGTACCATAAATCCGTTGAAGCATTTCATTTTTAGCGTCGCCACGCCAGTAGGCACCGGCCAAGTTCATTAACTTAAAAGCTTTAATATGCCCTGTAGAAGGAACATGGGGGCCACGGCATAAATCAATAAAATCCCCTTGTTGATAACAAGATAACTGTTCCCCAGCCGGAATAGCCTTAATAATTTCAACTTTGTAATATTCCCCTAAATCGCTAAACAGCTTAATTGCTTCGTCTCTAGATAATATCTTTTTAATTATTGGTAAATTAGTAGCTACTAATTTGTGCATACGTTCTTCTATAGCTACTAAATCTGTATTGGTAAATTTATCGGCATAAGAAATATCGTAATAAAATCCATTTTCTATTGATGGACCAATGGTAATTTGTGCTTTGGGATATAGTTGTTTTACGGCCTGAGCTAATAAATGAGCGCAAGAATGCCTCATTACCTCTAAATCTTGTTGTTCTTTTACATCCATCCGGCTCTAACCCTTTATAAAAAATAGGCACGAGTGGAATCGAACCACCGACCACCACCATGTCAAGGTGATGCTCTAACCACTGAGCTACGCGCCTAATTAAATTTTAAATAAAACTTTCTAATACGAAAAACCGTGGGAATGCGTACGCATGTTCCCACTTTCGTGGTGATATTATCATACACATGTAGCAGATGTACATAATCGTTGCAATTCACCAACCATGTATAATGGTATAGATATAATCAATTTATTGGTTCTATTAATTTCTAAAGGCCTACAAGATAAACGAATTCCAATATTAGACTTTTTTTCTTGCATAAAAATTTGCATAGAACGCAATCTACCTGTTTTACCAGACTTAACTTCAATAGGTACAATTAGATCTTTAATTTGTAAAACATAATCTACTTCTGCCATACTGCCTATTTTTTCATTATCCCAATAAAAAAGTTGATTTTGAAAATAAGCTGGTCCATGTGCTAATAGTTCTTGTCCAACAAACTGTTCTACCAATGAACCTTGATTAATTAACATTAAATCTTTATTTAACATTAACTCTATATCAAGTAAACTACTAGCTTTTACTAAACCAATATCTAAAAATAATACTTTAAAAAATTTTTCATTTAATTCTGCATTTAACGGCAACCCAGATGCATTAGTACGATGAATTTTATATACAATACCAGCATCTATTAAATTTTCTAATGCTGGTTTCAAATCCCTAGATTGCATATGAGGATCAATTTTAGAATATCGAAAATGTTGCCCAATTATAGATGGCATCTTATCGAAAATTCCCTGAAGATATTTATGTTTAACAATAGATGCATACTTACCAAAATCATTCCTATAAGTATTTAATAAAGCCATTTGAAGCATTTGACATTCAAATAAATTACCATGCTTAACATAATGAGCTACAACCCCCGGCATACCTCCAATAATAAAATATTCTCGCAATAAATTTATTAATTTCTCATGAATTACCAAATCAATTTCTTGATCTATTTTTATTTGAGCAAGATATTCATTTAAATTTATATGACCTACAGCTTCCAGATATTCGGAAAAAGTTAATGGTCTTAAATAAAGAAATTGTACTCTTCCAACTGGCATACGAAAATTTTTTTGATTTAAAACAAATTCCAATAAAGAACCAGCCCCTATTATATGCAGATCTGGCATTTGTTCTTTAAAATAACGCAAAGCCATAATGGCTTGTGGACATTCTTGAATTTCATCTAAAAACAATAAAGTTTTACCAATTATAATTGGATTTTTACTAAGAGCATTAATAGTATTTAGTATTTTTTGTGGTTCTAATGTATTAAAGCATGCCAAATATTCTCGCTGCCATTCAAAATTAATAGTAACCATATTGGCAAAATATTTTTGTCCAAAATTTGTTACAGCGTATGTTTTACCAACCTGTCTAGCTCCTCTTAATAATAATGGCATGCGTCCAGGTTGATCTTTCCAAGCAAGTAATTTTTGTTCAATAGATCTTTTCATTGTAAATACACAATTATGTATACCATAAAAAATTCATATTATGAATAAAATATGGGGGTTATTATAGTCAAATTAAGAAGAAAATCAAGCGTTAAATTAATTCAGCATACTGCCTGCTCAAGCAACCTGTTTAATTGACCAACAAGATAAAATGGTAAAGATAATAATTTAAATTTTTTCGTATTTATTTGTGTTCTTAGTAGTACTCTTCTAATTATTGGTAACTTTTTAAGTCGCCCATATTTATGAAGATCATAACGTAGATAAGCTATGATTTTTGGAGTTGCTTGAATTTCGTCTAAAAATAATAGACTGTTTTGATCATTAGCTTGATGCTTAAAATGTAATTTTAATAAATTCCAAATTTGTTTAGGTTGTTGAGACTGGAAATAATCGGCAATTTCTAGTGTACGCTCTAAATTAATTTCTAAGCAACTTTTATTGCTATATTTGGCCAATTGGTTGCTATTATGGCATACACCAACCATTAAATTCATAAGTATTTGCCGGACATGAGCTCACACATAAGCTACCTTCATCTAGAACAGAACCCGGACCGGTTGCTCCTGGTATGGTATATGACACAAAAAGGGTAAGTGGAGTAGAAGAATTAGGATCGCAACTTGTACATCCAACAGTAAGTCCATTAACATCATTAGGCATTGCTAAACCTGGACCTGTACATGTTAAGCAACCAGGAGAACACGCATGGCAAACACCGTTGCTTACGTAACCATTACAAACAGCAGTACAAGTTGCACCAGCTCCACTACCTGATATAGTTCCACTGCAAGTACAACTACTAGTTCCTGTAGTAAAGCCTGTTGGGCAAGTAAAAGATGTACCACCGCTACAACTTGCATACGTTGGGCAAGCATTACAACTTGCACTTGTTCCACTGCCACTTATATAGTTGCTGCTGCCACAAGTACAACTGCTAGTTCCTGTAGTAAAACCTGTTGGGCAAGTAAAAGATGTGCCTCCACTACAACTTGCATATATTGGGCAAGCATTACAACTTGCACTTGTTCCACTGCCACTTATATAGTTGCTGCTGCTACAAGTACAACTGCTAGTTCCTGTAGTAAAACCTGTTTGGCAAGTAAACGATGTGCCACCATTACAAGTTGCATATGTAGGGCATGAGTTACACGTTGCACTTGTTCCGCTACCGCTTATATAGTTGCTAATACTACAAGTACAACTATTAGTTCCTGTAGTAAAACCTGTTTGGCAAGTAAACGTACCACCACTACAACTTGCATAAGTAGGACACCCACTACAAGTTGCACTAGTTCCACTACCTGATATAGCTCCACTGCAAGTACAACTGCTAGTTCCTTTAGTAAAGTTTGTTGGGCAAGTAAACGATGTACCACCATTACAAGTTGCATATGTAGGACATGAGTTACAACTTGCAGTTGTTCCACTACCACTTATATAATTACTACCGCTACATGTACAGCTACTAGTACCCTTGGTAAAGCCTGTCGGGCAAGTAAATGATGAGCCACCATTGCAAGTTGCATACGTTGGGCAAGCATTACAACTTGTAGTTGTTCCGCTACCACTTATATAATTACTACTGCTACAAGTACAACTACTAGTACCCTTGGTAAAGCCTGTCGGGCAAGTAAATGATGTACCTCCATTACAACTTGCGTATGTAGGACAAGAGTTACAACTTGCAGTTGTTCCGCTACCACTTATATAATTACTACTATTACAAGTACAACTATTAGTACCTTTGGTAAAGCCTGTCGGACAAGTAAATGATGTACCACCATTACAATTTGCGTATGTAGGGCAAGAATTACACGTTGTAACCCCCCCACTACTCGTCGTATACCCGCTACTGCAACTACAAGTACTCCCACTTGCTGAAAAACCATTTTGACAACTAAATGTAGCAGTCCCACCACTACAAGTTGCATTACTAGGACAAACGTTACAAGTCCCTCCGCTTAAATAATAACCAGAATTACATGAAGTACAGTCTGTTGCAGATAAACAACTGCTGCAACCAGTAGGACAGTAAGAACAATTACCGTAACTATCTATAACACCATTTATACCACTTTGTTGAGGACAGGCGCAATTTAAATGATAAAAATCAGTACCAGGAACGGCTGCGGAAGGGCTACCAGGCACTATTAATTGCGTATACGTACCATCAGCATTTAGAGTCTTTGGACAAGATCTAGTAACTTGTGCAACTAGACTAGCAGTAGCAATATTACTACCTTGCAGACACATAGTAGCAGCACTGCCTACTTTATCACATGCATATGGACGTATTTGAAATGTATAGCTAGCAGTTTTGTTTGAAGTATCTGACGTGTATAAACTAGAACCTAAAAATTCAACTAAATATCCACCACCATTGTTTGTAGACCACCCTGCCACCGACGGAAAAATATTTACTTTTGTAGTAGTACTATCAGTATAAAACGATGGTACAACACTAGAACTATTAACAGCTATTGCTACTTTTTGCATATCTAAAAATGTATCTGTTATGTAGCTGTTCTTATAAATTGGGGGGCTACCAGAAGGAGGTAATGGGTTTAAAATATAAACTTGACCATTTGTGCTTGTGTATGTAGGAGCAGACTGACCTACAGATGATGAAGGGGTAGAATAGTTTACCCAATTAAACCCAGTTTTATTAGTATCATTTGTTGTAGCATCATTTTCTAAAATATTAGCAACCAACTTTGCTGCATTAAAGGTTTCATCATTTAAATTTAAATGTTGTATAACACCAACGCTAGTTTTTTGAGTAGAAGCAGTTATTTTGATCAATACACTACTAAGACCTAGAAATAATGTCATCAATATCATCGCAGCTAATATAAGTAGCCCGCGTTTATGTTTAAACAAATATCTCATTTTTTGATATAATTTTTAGTGTCCATACCTTAATATTATAATAGTGTATATTAAAATTTTATCTTAAAATTCACATAGACAAACAACCAACTATTTGTTTTAAATAAAAGAAAAACTCTAATAATTCTGATCTTAATTTCTAAAGAAATATTCAAAAACGACGCTATATAATGCATGAAAATCTTAATTGTGGACGATTCTGCAACCATTCGTAATATCCTGAAAGAAATTCTTAGTGCTTCGGGGCATACCGTAGATCAAGTAGAAACTGGAACAGCTGCTGTAGAGTATTTTTTAAAAAACAAACCAGATCTAATTTTGTTAGATGTTGAAATGCCAGGAATGTCTGGTTACGAGACTGCCAAAAAAATTCGCGAATTAGACACTCCAACTGCTAATTCTAATCAAAATCAAAGTAACCAAATAATAGAAAGCTGGATCCCTATTGTTTTTCTTAGCTCACATTCAGACGACCAAAGCCTATCTATGGGAATAGAAGCTGGTGGTGATGATTATATTTTTAAACCATTTTCTCAAACAGTATTGCTATCTAAATTAAAGGCTATGGAAAGAATTTACTTTATGAAGCAAGCCATTATTGCTCAAAGAAAAATAGTAGAACAAATGAACCAAGAATTATTAGATGAACAAATAGTTGCTAAAAATATTTATGATAATATTGTTCAATATGGCACCATAAAACAACAAGATTTTATAAAAACTTACGTATCCTCTAAAGGAGTATTTAATGGGGATTTATGTTTAGTAGCTCGTAGCCCATCCGAAAATTACTATGTTATTATGGGAGATTTTACCGGACACGGGTTGTCTGCTGCACTGGGGATTATCCCTACCGCTGAATTATTTTTAAAATTAACTGTTAAAGGATTCACTCTAGAAGAACTTTTAATAGAATTAAATTCTAAATTGCACAATATTTTACCATCTAATATCTTTTGTGCAGCCTCTGTTATAGAAGTAGATATGAATAATGGAAAACTAGCAGTATGGAATGGTTGGTCGCCAGAAGTACTTTGTGTTTCCCCTGATGGCCATTTAAAAAGATCTTTTACCTCCACTAATATGCCATTAGGGGCAACAAAACCAGAAAAATTTAATTCTAGATTAACAAGTATCGATTTTAATAAAGGCGATAAATTATTCGTATTTTCCGATGGATTTAGCGAAACTCAAGATCTTAATGGTAAAATGTTCGGTATAGATCGAATTAAAGCAATTATAGAAGACAGTTCAAAAACCCATTTTTCTATTTTTGATGAAATTATTAGGCAAACAGCTGAATTTAGAGGGGATCGCCCTCAACAAGATGATTTAACCCTACTTGAAATAACTATGATTTAAACTACTAAGCCCAATAATTTGATTTTTTTTGTTGTATAATCCATATTATTTTATATACACTCGGCTAATGAGCTTTCGGTACTCTAAAAAAATAATGAGCGGTGTCTGAGCCCCATGCTGTTGCTGTTAGCGCTGCTCTGCGTAGGGCGAGTTCAGCGAATTATTTTTTTAGAGTACCGGAGGCTCATGTGCGATCAATATAGTCTCACAAATAATAGGTAATAGTTATGATAATCAACAAAAAATTGCTCCTTAATGTAATTATTACTGCTGCGCTAGCTTTAGTACTGTTAAGCGGTTTTATAATTTTTTGTAGCAAATCTATCATTAATAACGTCTTACTTAATAAGTCTAAAGAACAATTAATGCTTATTAGAGACTTTAAAAAAGAACAGTTAGAAGTTTATTTTTCTGATTTAAAAAAACATATGGAACTTTTAGCTAACGAACAAATGGTCCAAAATGGCTACATGGAATTTAAAACCGCATTTGAACAACTTGTTGAATCAAACACCCAAGAACCACAAAAACAAAATTATATAAATTTAAAAATAGCCCAACATTATAATAATATAGTTAAACAATACAAAGAACATACTGGGAATAAAGATAAGATAGATTTTTCAGTATTTTTACAAAATCTAAATCCACATAGCATTATGCTACAAAGTAAATATTTAACCGAACAATCTGAGTCTTACGAAAATTCTCCAGGTATAGTGCATTATTCTGGGGTACACGATAAATATCATACTTTTTTTAGAAAAATAATGGATGAATTTAAATACAACGATTTACTATTAGTAGATCTAAATGGCAATATTATTTATTCTACCAAAAAGAACATTGATTTTGCATCATCTATAGAAACCGGAGCCTTTTCTAACTCAGAAATTGCTAATGCATTTAATGCAGCTAAATATACTAATGCTAACGAAGAATCTGTGGTTATCTCAAATTTTTCTGAATATCTACCAGACTATCAAGAACCATTATTATTTGTTGCCAAAAAAATTCAAAATGTTGGAGTTTTAATAACTAGCATAGGACTATCTACAATAAATTCGTTACTAAAACTACCAGAAAAAACAGAAAATACTGTTGTTTATTTAATAGATCAAGATCTACATTTAATAACTCCAAATCATTTTGGAAAGAATATAAATACAGTTGCTGCAAGAGAAGCTGCCACTGGTAAAAAAGGTTTTGTAGAAGGGCTAAATGCCAATAAAGCAGTTGCTTTAAGTTATTTTGCTCCAATAGAAGATCGAGCTTTAAGCATCATAGTAGAAAGTAATAAAAATGTTATTTTACAAAATCTATATAAATCAATAAAAAATATTCTAATGTTTACCGGAGCTATTATTCCAATATTATTATTTTTTGTATACACCATTTGTTGTTTATGTATAGAAAAAGCTGATAACAAACTCAATAAAATTAGTACATTTATGCAGGTTGTTTTAGCCAAAAAAGATCTTAATAGTAGAATTAGTCTAAAAAATACCGATGCTAATGGTATTGCTGATATTATAAATAATTTGCTTTCTTGGTTTCAAAATACTTTAGATCAAGTTGCCGTTAAAATTAAACAATTTATTAATAAATATAACAATTTGCTTAATAATGTTGCTGCCCTATCTAATCAAACAGGACCAGAACAACAATTAAATGTTATAAAAGCAAACGAACAACTACAATGTGATTTAGTTCAACATGTTAATGCAATTAATAATCATCAGGAAGCTTGTTTAGCCTTAAATAATCTAACTATGCCAATTAATCAAAAACCAAGCACTGTTAGTTTAACTAGCTCTATAGAATATATTTTAAATGTTTGTAATTTAGCAGATATGTTAGCATTACATGTTTCTTTAGAAGCCTCTAAAACCGGGAATCAACCAGATAATAACTTTTTATTATTGTCTAAAGAAATCAAAAAAATGGTTAATAATTTAAAATCTAGATTAACCCAGATCAAAAGTTCTTTTGATGAATATTTACTGGAACAAGATACTGCCAAAAATTTTATTGCCGAATTTTCGGAAAAACTAAAACCGATCAACAAAAGCCTAGAAGTATTATTAGAAAGCCAGAAAGTACTGCTAAGTTCCTCAGCTAACAGTCAAGCTTTAACTGTAGATTTAGAAAATAAATATAATATGGTTACTAGACAATTATCCACTATTGTTGAAGATCACAATAATTTAAATGTAGAATTACAAATGGACGATTATTATCCATTTAAGGTGGTTGAAAGTACCAGCAGTTAGACTGTGTTATACCGATCGCAAATGAGTTTTTCCGGTATCCTAAAAAACAAGTGACTCGCGCCATCCTGGCGCTCGCCCTTCGGGCGTGTTGCACACGTCAAAAATGTCTATCCTGACATTTTTTCGTGAAACTCGCCCCGCTTCGCGGGGCTCAAACAACACTCCTTGTTTTTCTAGGATACGCGAAAACTCATTTTCACACTCATTATTTTTTAGAGTACCAAAATTCATGTACATTTAGTATATTATAAAGATGTTAGCAGAAGTAAAACCTTTAGAACAAGTATCTGGTGTTATAGAAAGAATAACTTTTTATAATGAAGATAATGGATTTTGTGTACTCAAAGTACAACCATCTAATAGTAAACAATCTAATTTAATAACTGTTATTGGGTCTCTTTGTAATGTAACCGTTGGAGAATATATCAATTGCCAAGGTAATTGGGTTAAAAATAATACCCATGGATTACAATTTCAAGCTAAAACACTTAACCTAACTACCCCAAACACTCTAGCTGGTATAGAAAAATATTTAAGTTCAGGCCTCATTAAGGGAATTGGACCATTTTTTGCCAAAAAAATTATCGATTTATTTGGGCTAAAAGTATTCGATATAATCGAAGAAACCCCAGAACAATTATTACAAGTTCCTGGAATAGGCTCTAAAAGATATCAAAAAATATTAGCTACTTGGGCTAGTCAAAAAGAAGTTAGAAAAATTGTAATGTTTTTAAATGAGCATGGCATAGGAACAGCTAGAGCTGTACGAATTTATAAAACCTATAAAGAACAAGCAATTACTAAAATTAAAGAAAATCCTTATCGATTAGCATTAGAAATCCATGGAATAGGGTTTAAATTAGCTGATCAATTAGCAATGTCTTTAGGGATCCCTAAAGACTCTATTATTAGAGCAGAAGCCGGGGTTAGATTTATCCTACAACAATTTATGACAGATGGTAATTGTGCTATCCCATTACAAGATTTAATAGACAATTCGGCACAACAACTAGAAATTTCTAATGAAATTATTAAAAATGCTATAGAAAGAGAAATTTTAGCTAAACGTTTAATTAACGAACAAAATTTAATATATTTAAAACATATATATACTGCCGAATGTTATATTGCTACTCAAATTACTTTATTAAATCAAAATAAACCACATTGGTATAATTTAATGGATGTAGATCAAGAAATTATTGATCTAGAAAAATCTTCTAAAATTAAATTTTCTAATTCGCAAACTTTAGCAATTAAAACTGCCGTTTGTAATAAAATGATTATTATAACTGGCGGACCTGGGGTTGGAAAAACCACAGTAGCAAAAAGTATTTTACATATTATTGCTAATAAAACTAATAAAATGCTCCTTTGTGCCCCAACTGGTAAAGCCGCCAAAAGATTAAGTAGTTCTACTAATATGCCAGCTGTTACATTACATAGATTGTTAGCCTTTGATCCTAAAACTAATAAATTTAAATATAACGAAGAAAATCTATTAGATGCAAAATTAATATTAGTAGACGAAGTATCTATGATCGACCTATTAATGTTTGCTAATTTATTAAAAGCATTACCAATAGATTGTGCTTTAATTTTAATGGGGGATCCAGATCAATTACCATCAGTAGGAATTGGAGCGGTATTAACCGATCTAATATTATCAGATTGTATTCGTACTATTAAATTACAAGAAATTTTTAGACAATCTGCCAGTTCACAAATTATTGTTAATGCTCATAGAATCAATAATGGCCAGTTGCCAATTTTAGAAAATCCTACCAAAAACCAGGATTTTTATTTTATTAAAATCCAAGATCCTAATGATTTACCTAATAAATTATTACAGGTTATCGAACGTATCGAGAAAAGATTTTCGTTAAATTTTTGGCAAGATCTACAAATATTATCCCCCATGAATAAAGGCATCGCTGGAGTTGGTGCATTAAATAATTTGTTACAAAAAAAATTTAATGTTAATGCCAACAATCCAAAATGTATGGTTCATCGATTTGGTAACGATTTTGCTATTGGTGACAAGGTAATTCAATTAGTAAATAATTACGATAAAGAGGTTTTTAATGGTGATCTTGGTATTATAGACTCCATAGATTTAGAAGATTCTAGTTTATTAATTAATTTTGATGATAGATTAATTAATTACGATTTTAACGAATTAGACGAGATTACTTTGGCTTACGCTATTACGATTCATAAAGCTCAAGGTTCCGAATATCCAGCGGTTATTATTCCAGTTTGTTTACAGCATTATGCATTATTACAAAAAAATCTAATTTATACAGGGATCACTAGGGGTAAAAGTTTAGTAGTATTAATCGGAGAAATGAAAGCATTGGTACTAGCAGTAAAAAATGTTAATAGTAAAGTGCGAGTTACTAGATTACAGGATAGATTGAAAAATACTCTAATCGCAAATATATAGTAATCGCACATGAATTTTCGGTATTCTAAAATCTTAACACTTTAAAATTAAGAATAGATAAAACATCAGTTCTAAAAACATTATGTTCATGTTGTTTTATATGAATATTACCATCCAATTCAATTATCAATTTATATTCTAAACATACAAAATCTGCAATATAATTATTTACCCAATATTGCCTACGGAATTTTAAACCTTTAAGTTGTCTATTTCTAATTGCTTGCCACAAAACTTTTTCAGCAGGAGTGAATTTTTTTCTTAAAATTTTTGCACATCGTAATAATTTAATTTTTTGTATCATCATGATGTAATGTAGTTAAAAATTAAAACATATATATAATGTTTTTACTAAAAAAATCGTGGCCTAAAATAGCAAATATTAGTTGTATGAAAAAGTGAACTCCCTCTCCAAAATTCTTTTTTGGAGAGGGTTTCGATGAACATAGATAATCGTTGAGCTAAAAGGGGTGAGGCAAAAAACTTAACATCCTGATTCTCTAATTTAGATACGTTTGCCCTGAAGTATGACCAATTTAGCGACCGCGATAAAAAAGTCAGCCGTAAATTCTTAAATGGTAACAGCTCACCTCACTGTCATTGCAAGCTGCGAAGCAGCGAAGCAATCTAGTTTATAATTAGAGATATTCTGGATTGCTTCGCTGCTCGCAATGACGGGTTAGATATGGGTGAACAGTTACCTTAAATGTGTATATTCAGACTCAAAAAGAAAATGCCCCCTTCGACAGATCGAAGAGGGCAAAGTAGTATGGAGTTTACATATTTAACATTAATAATTAAAACTTAGCAGCTATATTAATATTGAATTTAGTTTTCCAGTGATTGGTGCTATCATCGTAAGTAGTTGCCAATGCACCAGCATTATTTACATAAGAAGCATTACCATCACCACCTATATTAAAAATATTAAGAGCACCATTTGGTAATAATCCTTGGCCAATACCAACCATATTTTTAGCAGTAATTGCTTCAGCAATTAAAAACAATGGGCCAACATTAATTTTAAAACCAATAGTATTCATTTTAGTGTTTTTCTTAGTATCTTTACCACTTAAAGTACTATATTCTTCGAACACAGTAACTTCTTCGATTTTACCCCAAGATACTGGTATTTTATACCCTACTCCTGCTGCATAAATATTAGCTTTTGTTGGAATAGTATATAATACCCCATCTTTACCTAATTGCATGGTATTATGTACTATATTTGATCCTACACCATAATCAGCTCCAGGATATTTAGGTGAATATCTATAAGGCAAATATTGTAGTTGGATTAACCATCTATCTACATAACCATTAGCATGTAATGCTGCTGCCCATTGGTTTTCTCTCTTAGTAGATAGAGTATTATAAGTATTACCAATACGTCCAGATAAACCAACTGCTACTTTGGTATTTTCGTGAAAATGATGAGTGTGAACTACTCTAGCAGCTAATTGTAAGCTATCTTCATTATTTTTAGCATAATATGTAGAAGCAACATTCATTCCACCAATAACTGCATTTTCTGGAGATTCTGGAACATATATTCCCGTCGTCAACTTCGGTGCATATGACTCAGCACTATTAGGATTTACTAAACTATTTTTACCAAGCTGCACTTCGAAATCCCATGGAGAATCTTTATACATCATTTTAAGACCTGTTTGATAGTTATCACCAAAACCTGCCCAAAAATTAATGTTATGCCAAAACCCAAGAGTTTCTGGATTACCAAAAGGAACTTTAGTGTTACCAACTTGCCCAACAACACCATTACTAAACTTATATCCAACATGAGTTTCTAAAAATTGGTTATAAGTACTAGGATCGTTAGTAGAAACTAGATTATTCAACATACCCCTAAACCAGGCATACTCCACATGATAATTTAGAGCTGATATATCACCAGTTAAATGTAATTTAAAATCATAGAAACGCCAGTCACCATATTTTCTAGCATTACTAACGTGGTTACCCCCAGTGTCATCATAATAATAGTTAAACGATGCTACACCACCAACTTTAGGTTGACTTACAGTAACATGCTGTTTAACTGGTTCTGCTTTCGGATGTGCAATACTAATGGCTGGTAATGTTACTAACCCTAAAATTGCAAGATACTTTGCTTTCAATGGTATATGTTTTTTTAAAATCATGGTTCGTCCCTGTCCATAGTAAAAATGTTGTTAATAAAGACTTTGATAATAGTTTAGTAGAATATACAGATAGTGCAAATTGGAACAAGGTTACAATAATAAATAAGAATTAAACATGATCCGTAGGTTGAGCAGCATTAGGAATATCAGCTATTATATTTAAGGTGTTTACAGAAAACACTTGATTGATATCAAGTAAAATTACTATCTGTTCATTTAAAACAAACATATTTTTTACAAACTCCGATCTAATTTTTATATTAAAATCTGGGGTTGCTTCTAAAGAAGATGGTAGTACTTCTATTACATCTAAAACATCATCAACTAAAATACCAAGACTAATTAGTTTATTGTTAAATAAACAATTAATTATTACTGCACAGGTTTTTTTTAACACCTTAGTATTAGTTTGACCTAAATATAAATTAAAATCGATTAACGGTACTACTTTACCTCTTAAATTTAATAATCCATGAATATATGGCGGTAAATTAGGTATTTTGGTTGGATGTTGATATTCTATAATCTCAGAAACGTTTTCTATAGCTAATCCATATAAATTTTGATCTAACGAAAAAATTAAATATTTATTATCATCTTTATTAGTATCTTTGTTATCATTATCCATAACGATCATATTGTTGCTCCTATCTTAGATAAATGTTTATATTTTTCTATTACATCAGCAACTAATCCTGGAATATCTAAAATAACCGCAACTTCTCCGGTCCCTAAAACTGCAGTACCATTAATCCACGATAATCCACTAAGGATCTCTGGCATAGGTTTAATAATTGTTTGAACTTCTCCTTGAAGATCATCTACTATAATGCCTATTTTATGTTCGGTATATTGTATAACAACAAGAGTGTTTTGTTGTTTATGAAAACTTTTTATACCCCAAAAATTATTTAAACTTATAACAGGAATTATTTGTTCTCTAAGATTAAAATAACCTTGATGATCTATTAATTGATATTCGGCTTTATTTATTGGCACACATTCTAATACATTCCATAAAGGAATTACGCATAAAAAATCTACTACTTTTATTAACAATCCATCACTAATAGCCAAACTTAACGGTAATCTAATGGATATCGTAGTGCCCTGTTGTTTTTTGGTAGTAATTTTTATACTACCATGTAATTTTTCTATTTCTTTTTTTACTACATCCATACCAACACCTCGACCAGAAATATTAGTCACTTGATCGCTAGTCGAAAATCCTGGTTCAAAAATACATGATAAAATTTCTTGTTCAGATAACTCTGAATCTTTTTTGATCAAACCAGAAACTATAGCTTTTTGTTTAACCTTTTCCAAATCTATTCCACCACCATCATCAGATGTGTTTATTACTACCTCACCATTTTCTTGACAAGCCTGTAATTTTACTAGACCACAAATTGGTTTACCAATAGCTACTCTAACTTCTGGAGGATCTATACCATGATCACAAGCATTTCTAATTAAATGTAACAATGGTTCATTGATTTTTTCCATAATAAGTCTATCTAATTCCGTATCTTCTCCCTCTATCTGCAATTTAATTTGTTTATTTTTTTGAACTGCCACATCTCTAACTACTCTATTAAATTTAGAAAAAATTTCTTTAATTGGTAACATTCTTAGTTGTAAACTTAAACTTTTTAAATCATCTATTAATTTAGAAAGTTTTTCTGATCCATTTAATAGTTCAACATGGTCTATTACTTGTTCTTTAATTAAATTATTTATATATTCTTGAACTATAACTATTTCTCCGATTAAATTAATTATTTCATCTAATTTACTAGAATTTATTTTAATAAAATTATTACCGACACTAACACTATCAATATTTTGTGGTTTATCTATTTCTGCTGGTTTAGATATCTCTAGTGGTTCATCAATATCTAAAGTAGGACTATTAAGCTTTTCTAATAATTTTTGTTTATGAGTAATTAATTCAGGAGTAATGGTTTTGTTAACACTAGCTTCTAACAACTTAGACAAACAATCTACTATTTCTAATAAAACCGCAGCTTTTCTTTTACTCAAGGAAGTTTTGTTGTCTCTGGATTTAGCTAATAAACTTTCTATTTCATGTGCAAAACTACTAAGATCAGTAAAATTAAACATTCCAGCAGCACCTTTTAAGGTGTGGGCCGATCTAAAAAGATCGTTTATTAAATCTAAACTTTGATCTCCTTGTTCAATTTTTAATAATACTTCTTCCATTTTAGCTAATAATTCTTTTGCTTCGGCAAGGAAGGTTTCTATTATAGATCCACTAAAATCCATAAATACCTCAACTAGATGGGCCGATTAAACCAATTTTAGAATTTTTAACCTCACTAATCTCTGCATGCTTTATATCAATTTCCATTACTTTGAAAAAAGCAATTAACTCTTTTAAATTTTGGGTTTTTTTAGCAATATCTTGCGCAATAGTTGCTAAATCCTGTGCAGCCATAGCATTTTTCTTAGTATGCTCGTCTATTAATCCCATAGCCTTATCAATATGCTGAACTGCAACCGCTTGATTTTCTGATGCATGTACAATTTCATGCACTAATTCGGCAGTTTGAGAAATTGCCGGAATAATTTTATTTAAAAACTTTTCAGCTTCCGTTGAAATATTGGTGCTTTTTTCCGCCATACTGCCTATTTCTTGAGCAGCAATTTGACTACGTTCTGCTAATTTTCTAATTTCGGAAGCAACTACTGCAAAACCCTTACCTTGTTCTCCAGCTCTTGCTGCTTCTATTGCTGCATTTAATGCTAACAAATTAGTTTTATAAGCAATATCATCTATAATGCTGATTTTGTTAGTAATCGACTGCATAACAGCAATAATATTGCTTATCGCATTACCACCCTGCTTAGCATCAACAGAAGCATTTGTAGCAATATTTTCGGTACCTTTAGCGCTAGTAGCATTTTGACTAATAGAGGAATTAATTTGATCTAAAGTAATGCAAGTTTGATCTACGCTAGTTGCTTGTAAATTGGCAGCAGTACTTACAGATTTAGCAGCAATACTAATTTTTGTTGATAACTCCAATAATGCTTCCATCGAAGTACCTATATTTAATATTACATGCTGTAACTTTTCTAAAAATCCATTTAAAGCTTTGGCAGTTTTACCGATCTCGTCTTCACTTCTTATGGCAATTCTTTTGGTTAAATCTCCATCACCAAGCAATAAATCATTAGCAGAATTTAACATATGATTAACAGGTTTAGTAATTATATAATGAGAAAAAACTAACGATACTATACATGCCAACAACAATAATCCTATAGTAAAAAATAAAAATTCATTTCTTAATTTAATTATTGGATCAAAAGCTTCAGTAACATTTATTTCACTAATAATTGCCCATTTAACTCCATTAATTTCTAATGGCTTATAAGCAGATAATACATTCTCACCAAAAGTATTAGTTAACGTTTGAGTATCAGTTACGCCATCTATACCCTGAATAGAAGCCGTAGTTCTTACTGGATACAATCCAATTGCACTATTATATTTATTGATTAATTCTACCATAGTTTTAGATTGATTACTATTAAAACCAACTTTATATAAGGATGCTAAAAAGGTATCTTTATTCTCTATTAAACCTCTTGGTTGATTACGAATTGTATAATCATTAGCTACTAAATATGTCTCGCCAGTCTTACCAAATCCCATATTAGTCCAAGCATTTCTATTAGTCATAATAGAATTAATTTCATTGTGCGACATTCTAAATACTACTACTCCTACTTGCTCTTTACCATCAAAAATTGGGGCAGCCATAAACGCATTAAAAGCATTAAATAAAGGATAATAAGGTTTGAAATCAGTTAACTTGGTTACACCGCTTTGCCCAGACTTAGTGGCCGAAAATGCCTCATAAAAATTAGTATTTCTGTAAGAATCACTTAATAAAGATTCACCAAAATCTATTCCTTTTGATACGCTATACACAATATTGCCAGTTTTATTATCAATAAAAAATAAATCTTCATATCCAAAGCTATCAATATACTCAGAAATAGCCGCATGATATAATTGATGTATTTTAGAATAAGAACTACCATCAGCTGCATCGATCAACTTCTTTTTGTTATCAAATACATTTTTATTATTAGAAATATATAAATACTGGGCAATTTTAGAGCTTAGTTCTGTTGGTTGATAATATTCTGGTTTTTGTAATTGATTAGTAAATTGAGCTAATTTTGGTAAATATTCATTTAAATAATAATTATTTAACGATAAATTAACTTCTTCAATGTTGATTTTACCTGTTAAATCTTGTGGTAACTTATAAAATGTATCTTTAAATAACTTCATGGCATCTATAATCATTTGATCTTTCGAAAAAGTAATTAATTGCAGATTAACAAAATCAAAATAAGATTCTATTTGAGTAGCCTTTATTTCTCGAGCAGAAATTAATTGATTAAATATGGCTTTTTGTAAAAAATTTTTAGCAGTAAAATAAGATACATAGGCTATAGACATAATAGCGATAAAAGTTACCGACACTAATGCCAATAGTACTTTGCTGCCTATCCTCAAATTTTTAATCTTAAACACTAAAATACCCCTTCTTCTTATATGGAATTAACGGCTAAATTAATAAAAGCTTTATTTTTATTTCTATTTTTAGTTATTTGAAACAACAACCTTATATTTGCTAAGATTCCAGTAACGTTCGTTCAGGTGGGTACCTATTCCCTACTGCGGTACGTAACTCGCGCACTTTGATCGTTAAAAATCAGTAAAGACGCGCTCAAACAATACGTTCCTCGTGGGAAATAGGTACTCACCTGAACGGTTATAAATTCCAGCTGGGGTTACTAATCAAAAATGAATTCATTTAATCAAGAATTAAAGTTAGCATTAGAATTTCAAGATGAAATTCTAAAAAAAGTATCTAGATCTTTCGCGTTGACCATTCCTCAATTACCTGAGCAACTAAAAAATCCTGTAGCAAACGGTTATTTATTGTGTAGAATCACAGATACTATAGAAGACGATGCTAACCTTTCTTTGGCACAAAAAGCTTATTTTCATGAAAAATTTATCGAAACTTTAGATGATCATTTCCCTACCCAACAATTTATTCAAGAACTACATCCATTATTATCAGAAAAAACCTCTATTCATGAAAAATTATTAATCCTAAACTCACAACAAGTACTATGCGTTACTAAATCTTTACCAATAGAAAACCAATTATCTTTAAAAAAATGTGTAACGATAATGAACCATGGTATGAAAGAATTTGAAAAAATAATTAGTATAAACGGATTAGATAATTTACTAACACTAGAGCGATATTGTTATATAGTAGCTGGAGTAGTTGGAGAAATGTTGACAGAATTATTTTGTGAATATCTTAATTTATCAACCGATTACCAAAATAAATTAATGCCTCTTGCCAGATCTTTTGGGCAAGCATTGCAAATGACTAACATTTTAAAAGATCGTTGGAGCGATCTTGCTAGACAAATTTGCTATTTACCAAAAGATTTATTTGGATCAATAGATTTTAGTAAATTACCACAAAACCTTAATAATACTTTTTTCAAAAATAATATCATAAATTTAATTAATATAAATTTTATTCATTTAGAAAATGCTTTAAGTTATATTTTATTGATCCCTAAAAAACAAATTGGAATACGTAAGTTTTGCTTATGGGCGATAGGTATGGCAATCAATATTCTACAAAATATAAAAAAAAATCCTGGTTTTAGTGATGTTTCACAAATAAAAATATCTAGATCTAAATTAAAAATGATAATTTTTATTACTAATACTATCATTAAGTTTAATTATTTATTAAAAATATGGTTTAAAATTGTAACTATTAAACTAAAATTTAAATTTATATGAGCATAGGCATAAAATGTTAGGAATATCTTTTTCAGGTAGAATCAATAGAACTCAATATCTAATCAAATCTACCATTATTACAATTTTAAGCTGTTTAACTATGGCACCAATGATAAATTCAAATTCTAATTTATCTGGGCTTATAGATGCTTATAAAAATGGAGACCTTGATTCTATTTTACAAAATAACAATATGTTGGGGTTAGTAAAAAACTTATCAAACCCAAATACTAGCAATTTAAGCTTAGATCAACAACTAAAAAATGTATTAAGTGGGGGACAACAACCATCAAGTAATAGTAATTCTATCGTAAACAAGAAAATGGAAGATATAATAAGTGGCAACCAAAAACAATTAAGTACTGATAGTAGCAACACCATTTTAGACAAACGAATAGAGGATGCAATGAGCGGTAAACCGCAAGAACCAGGAGCTATTGTTAGTAGTAACCCAATATTAGATAAACGAATAAATGATGCCATGAATGGCATTCAGCAACAAATAGCCACTAATAATACTAGTACCTCCTCCTTAAATACCAGTTCAACAACCCCAACTACAGAAGAATCATTATCCAAATTAAAAGAATTAATTAAGTCTAATAGCGAAATTATACCAAAATTAAAAGAATTAATTAAATCTAACAGCAATCTTTCGGCCACTAGTATGATTTCTAATTTAATGGAAACAATTAAATCAAATAAAAAGACTGATAATATACCAGAACAACATGCTAATAAAACTATTAACCAAAATTCCTTAAATCAAAATACCTCAAACTCTCTACAAACGAGCATTAATAATTTTTTAAACTCCTCCTCCTTTATTCTTTCAGCTAATATAATTTTAACCATAATGTTTTATTCTGTCGGAGTCAGAAGAGGACACGATCTTGGCATTTCCGGATGGGCAACATTTATTCTTACTGTAATTCCAATTATAAACATTATTGTTTATGGTGTTTATTTTGCTGCCTTTAAAGGTACATCTGGATCAAACAAATACAATTGAAGTTATTGCCTATATAGGGTATACTTATCACACTTGAGTTAGGAGTAAAAATGACTATAGAATTACCAGCATTACCTTATCCCTTAAATGCATTAGAACCACATATTTCTAAAGAAACATTAGATTATCATTATGGTAAACATCATAAAACCTATGTAGATAATTTAAATAAATTGATTCAAGGTACTGAATTTATTGATCAACCATTAGCACAAATTATTAAAAATTCTTCTGGCAGTATTTTTAATAATGCAGCTCAAATTTTTAATCATACTTTTTATTGGAATTGTTTAACTCCTAACCCTTCTAATACCCCTACTACTCCAAAAAACAAAGGCATATTTTTACCAGCCATAGAAAACACTTTTGGTAGTTTACAAAAATTTAAAGATCAGTTTAGTCAAACTGCATTTACTACTTTTGGATCCGGCTGGGCTTGGTTAGTAAAACACATTAATGGGCATAAATTATCCATTATCAGCACCTCTAATGCACAAATACCAGATCTTAACGAGATGCAACCATTATTAATTTGTGATGTTTGGGAACATGCTTATTATATAGATTACCGAAATGCTAGAGCTAAATATATTGAAGCATTTTGGAATATAGTAAATTGGGATTTTGTAGAAAAAAATTTCGCTAAATAATAAGGAACATATATACCCATTACACTTGAAATTAAGGTACTCTAAAAAATAAGTCGTGAAACTCGCCTTTCGCAAATCATAGAAAAACAAGAATCCACGAGGCTCAAACAACACTCCTTATTTTTTAGAGTACCTTAATTTCAAGTGTAATGAGTATATGCTCTCGACTAATTATATGATAAACAATTATACCGAATATTTACTAGAAGTATATGCAGCACTTCCTGTTAGTTTTACTCACGGAGATGGTATATGGTTATTTGATGAACAAGATAATCGTTATTTAGATCTCATTAGTGGGCTAGGGGTGACTATATTAGGACATAACCATCCAAAAATAACCGATACTATTTGCCAACAAGCCAGTAAATTATTACATGCATCTAATATGGTGCAAATTTCCCAACAAGCAATGTTAGCTAAAATGCTAGTAACTCTTTCTGGAATGCCTCCTAAATCTAAGGTATTTTTTAGTAATTCTGGTGCAGAATCGATTGAAGCTGTAATTAAACTTACTAGATTATATGGTCACAGTAAAAATATTGATAACCCTAAAATTATTGTAATGGAAAATGCTTTTCATGGACGCACAATAGCTGCATTATCCGCTACCGATAACCAAGAAATTCAACAAGGATTCGAACCATTATTGGATTGTTTTATTCGGGTTCCTTTTAATGATCTTAATGCTTTAAACAATTTAGCTAATTCTGATCAAGCAAATAATATAGTTGCGGTTTTACTTGAACCAATCCAAGGAGAAGCCGGGATCCGGATCCCAGATGTTAATTATTTAAAAGGGATCAGGCAAATTTGTTCTAAAAATAATTGGTTAATGATGTTAGATGAAATTCAATCTGGATTAGGTAGAACTGGTAAAATTTTTGCTTATCAACATTACAGTATAGTCCCAGATGTTATAGCTATTGCTAAGGGTTTAGCAAACGGATTACCTATTGGAGCTTCTATTATAAGCCACCCTTTTGCTGATCTATTTAAAATCAAAAGCCATGGCTCAACTTTTGGTGGCAATCCATTATCTTGTAGTGTAGGACTAGCTGCTATAGAAGAAATTACCAAACACAAATTATTTGAACAAGCTGCAATTAATGGTAATTATTTTTTAACAAATCTTAAAAAAACTTTAGCCAACAATCCACATATCGTAGAGATCCGCGGACAAGGTTTAATGATCGGGATCGAATTAAATAAACCTTGTCAAAATATATCACCAATAGCCTTAGAACATGGATTATTTTTTAATGTCACTAGAAAGTGTATTATTAGATTATTACCACCACTAATTATAGAAAAAAGTCATATTGATTTTGCTATAGAAAAATTAGCTTTAGTTATTAATCAATTTTGTTCGGTATAGCTTTCTACATAGGTTAGATTTAAATTGAGGTTGACTGTTATATTAAAATCTTAAACAACATGACACTAACAATTAAACTACCTAAAAATAAATAAATTATTACTTTAGACAACGATACTGCTTTAGGATTATTACGATATGCATAATAATTAACTATAGCTAATACTAGAAAAATAATTCCAACTATTATAAAAGTAAACCAAAAAAACTTAATCAATTGCTCCCACTCTGTATCTCTAAAAGTCTCCATATAAGTCCCTCCATACTGATCGCACATGAGTTTCTGGTAATTTTTCATAAATGTTAAAGTTATTTAGTACACATTCAACACTCATTGATAATTTTTTGAACAATTCTAAAAAAGCTAGATCCTATATAGCTTCAAACCACTTGCTACCATCTTATCCACATAGATATGCAAAAAAATTGTGGGTAAAAATTAAACTAATGTCTGGATTAGTATATACTCTCAGCTAATAAGTTTTCGGTACTCTAAAAAATTAGCTGAGAGTATATTAGCGTTTATTTTTAAAAAATTCTTGCAACAAAACCTTAGAATCTTGTTCTAATATGCCGCCTTCAATTTCAAATTTATGCGTCCATTTATAGTTGGTTAAATCAGCAACGCCCCCTATCGCACCAAATTTAGGATCTTTTGCTCCAAATATTAATTTATTAATTCTAGCTTGAAGTAAAGCACCAAAACACATAGCACAAGGCTCTACAGTTACATATAAACTGGCATCTATTAATCTATAATTTTTTAAAATTTTTGCGGCATTACGTATAACAATTATTTCTGCATGAGCAGTTGGATCTAAATTAGTAATAGATAAATTGTGACCAACAGCAATAATCTTATTTTCTTGTACTACAACAGCTCCAATTGGTACTTCGTTTAATTGCGAAGCTAATTTTGCCTGTTCTAATGCTTGCTGCATAAAAAATTCATGATTATTCATAATTTTTATTAAACTGCCGAAAAATTATACTGAGCGCCCATGAATTTGCCGTATTCTAAAAAACAAGGAGTGTTGTTTGAGCCTCATTGGGCTCTAGTTGCTCTTTGCTTCACGAAAGGCGAGTTTCACGACTTGTTTTTTAGAATACTGCAAATTCATGGACACTCAGTATATTAATTTGAGATTATACTTATGACAAACACAATACATTTTTCTAAACCATTATTTAAATTTAGTATTTTTATATTGGTCAGCATAATTTTTATATGTTCAATATATTTATTTAGATTACAAATTGCAATAACAGGAATTAAAATTTTTAGCATTTTTACTAAAAATGCCTATTTAGAACATATACTAGGAGAATACTACCATAATTTATCTAATAATATAGAAATTAATGCTCAAAAACATTTTAAAATTGCTCTAGAGCGATATAAAATAGAGGTTAGTAAACCATCTTTAGATAATTATGAACGCCATGTTAGAGAATATATCATTGGCAATTATTATGAATATGGTAAGGGAGTAGCAAAAAATTTAATTACTGCTAAAGAATGGTACACCAAAGCTAAGGAAGGTAATATACAAGATGCTAAAAATGCATTACAAAGAATTAATAAATTCTATAAAGAAAAATCCTAAAAAATCTATTAGAACAATTGTAACTGCTAACAAGGATACCTGTTGCTTTACGAGGAACGTACTGTTTGAGCGTGTTTTCTCTTATTTTGTTCGCTCAAAGAAAGCTAGTTACATACCGCAGTACAGTAACAAGTATCAGGGTGAGCAATTACGAACAATTTTAGTTGGCATATTACTAAGTGCTAGCATTAGTAATTTTTGCTATGCTACCCGCAGCTTACCAATTAGCAAACCAATCCCTGGTGGAATTGCGGTATTACCACTAGATATTCATACTTTAAATTTACCAGTAGTTTTTTTTAACAATAAACGAGTTTTAGTTGTTAAATACCAAAATCCTACTGAAAAAAACCTTACCTGGATTGCAATAGTAGGGATCCCTATCACTACTAAACCTGGAGTACAAAAAATTTCTATACATGCCGATAAAATAGACCATAATCATTTTCATATTAATATTGAAAAAAGTTTTTTAGTACAAAGTAAAACTTACCCTACCGAAGCTTTAAAAATTAACCGTGACTTAGTAGAACCAGTTTCTGCTACAGATCGAATCAGGGCTGCTAAAGAACTTGAATCAATAAAAACAGCTTATAATTATTGGTCTCAACAAATTCCTAACTTAAAACTACTCCAACCTACTGAAGGACGTAAAGCTAGCGCTTTTGGGTTAAAACGTATTTTAAACGGCAAAAATAGAGGATATCATTCTGGTATAGATCTAGCCGCCCCAATAGGTACTACAATTTACGCTCCCGCTAGCGGGCAAGTTATTTTAACTGGTAACTTTTTTTATACGGGAAATACAATATTTATAGATCACGGGCAAGGATTAATAACCAGTTATTTTCATTTAAATACTATTAAAGTAGCCGAAGGTGATTTTGTAGAAACAAAAGCTGTTATTGGAACAGTAGGAGCAACTGGAAGAACAACTGGTCCACATTTACATTGGTCGGTAAGTTTAAATGATGCTCGTATTAACCCAGAATTATTTCTAGAATAAACCACCCATGTTCTTGCGCTAAATAGCTGGGGTAGGTATTATAGAAATCAATGAAAAACATATATAGTGATCGCACATGAATTTTCGGTACTCTAAAAAACAAGGAGTGTTGTTTGAGCCTCCTTGGCTATCTGTTGCTCTTTGCTTTGCGAAAGGCGAGTTTCACGACTTGTTTTTTAGAGTACCGAAAATTCATGTGCGATCAGTATATATTAAAATTTTACTCTTGATATTATCTATAATTTTAAACTTTTCAAGTTATGCATCTAAACAACTAACGATAGAAAATTTTAAATTAGATAACGGCCTAGAAGTAGTATTGATCCCAAATAATCGAGCTCCTGTTGTGTATCATGGATTATGGTATAAAGTCGGATCTGCAGATTCCCCTCATAACAAAAGCGGATTAGCACATTTCGTAGAACATTTAATGTTTAAAGGTACTTCTAAATATCCTGGTGACTCTTTTAAATTTATTATCAATAAATTAGGAGGCGATCCTTATGCTGCAACTAATTGGGATTACACTACTTACTCTATAACTATTGCTAAAGAATATTTAGAAAGAATTATGGAATTAGAAGCCGATCGCATGACTAATTTAGCATTTACCCAGCCAGATGAAGCTAAAGAATTACAAGTAATTTTACAAGAACGTCGCCAACAAGTTGAAGCCAACCCAAACCAATTACTCATGGAAGCTACTAATGCAGCTCTTTTTTGGCAACACCCCTACGGAAAAATGGTAATTGGTTTTAGAAACCATATGAAAAGCTATACCTACGAAGATGCTATAAATTTCTACCAAACCTGGTATGCCCCAAATAATGCTATTTTAGTGCTTTCTGGCGATGTATCTAAAGATACAGTTATGCCACTAATAACTAAATATTATGGGGCAATTCTTTCTAAAAAATTACCAGATCGAAAAGTATTAAGAGAAGTCGAACCAACTCATAATAATTGCACAACAAAAGTAGAACTTCGTGATACCAAGTTACAAAATAATTATTGGTTATCAGTATATAATGCCCCAAATCATTCCACTGTTAAGTCTTTTACTAGTTATACTGCATTAAATTTATTAGAGTTCATTTTAGGAGATGAATCTTTTGGTAGATTAAGAAAAATTTTAGTAGATCAACAAAAAATAGCCTTTGCAGCCAATGCTGATTATTCTGGTGATTCGTTGGATCCGTATGGTTTTTCTATATTTGTATCACCTATTAATGTTATAGATACCGCTAAAACGGAATATTTAGTTTCAGCAGAAATAAATAATTTACTAAAAAACGGTATTACTCAAGATGAATTAACTAATGCAAAACAACAATATTCTATTTATTTTAGGTTTAACCACGACTCTATTACTGGTATGGCACAATTTGTTGGAACAAATTTAGCAAATAATTTTAACCTAGAAGAAATTAAAACCTGGTTAAATACTTTACAAAATCTTTCCATTAAACAAGTTAATGATGCCGCACACCTAATATTTAATAAACCCCCTCAAGTTGTTGGGTATGCTTATCCGGTTATGGAAAATTAATATGATTATATTAAAAAAATTACATAAAATATTAATGCTAAGTTTACTTGTAATCTATAGTAATGCTTATGCTAAAATACAACCTAAAGTATTTACCACCCCGCAAGGTATAACTATTATTTTATTAAAAGATATTACTACTGATCTAGTATCAGTTAGTATGGCGTTTAAGGGGGCTGGTAGTAAAACCGACCCAAAAGATCAAACAGGTTTAGCATTTATTACTGCACAAATGTTGTGGAGAAATTCTTCTGATAATCTAGACAGAAATCAACGTAATAGAAAAGTTAAAGAATTGGGGGTAATTAATGGAATTAAATACAACCTCGATCAAGATAATCTAGCCATTAAATTTAAATGTCCGGAAGAAAATTTACTACAAGTGATGAACATTATCTCTGGAATAATAACAAATTCTAATTTGGAAAACGAAGAATTAAGTAAACTAAAAAATTTTGATAACACTATACGTTTAGAAACCACTCCAGAATTAGATTTTGCAAATTATGTATTAGACAACAAAATTTTTTCAGGACATCCTTATAGCATACCAATTACTGGCTCACCTAACAGTATCCAGACCTTAAGTTTAAAAAATATAAAAACTGTTATTAAAGATCATTTAGCTAAAAATAATCTTATTTTATCCATTGTAGGCAATTTAGAACAAAATAAAATAAGCCAACTTGTAGATCAAACTTTTGCTACATTACCAGAAAAAGCCAAATTAAAAGCTACGATGCCTGCTGTTCCCCAATTAGATGGCTCTCTACAAACTATTATTAAAGATTCTCCTCAAAGCGGTGTAGCATTTGCCTTAAATGCTCCTAATATTCATTCTAAAGATTTTTACCCGGTTTTAATCTTAAATCGCATTTTCGGAGATCCATTTACTGGAAGACTATTTTCAGAAATAAGAGACAAACATGGTTTAGTATACCAAATTGGTAGTTCTTTAGAAGTACGAGAACTATCTAGTTTGTTAATCGGTTACTTTAAATGTGATAACAAAAATTTACAAAAAACCATTAATTTAGTAAAACAAGAAATAAAAAAATTACAAATGCATGGCGCAACCGAACAAGAATTAATAGATGCTAAATCCGGTGCTATCGGAGAATTTGCTTTAAATTTTATAACTACCGAACAAACTAGCGAATATTTATTATGGTACCATCTTTTAGGAAGAAATATGCTGGATTTAACTAATCGCAATCATGAAATTAATGCCGTTACCTTAGAACAAGTTAATAAAGCTGCTTCTAAGTATTTAAATCTTGATGAATTAACTATGATATTAGTTGGTAATCCACAAGAAAACACTTAAAATTTATTTGTAACCGTTGTTGCAGTAATCGTTCACGTGGGTACCTATTCTGCACCACTGCGGTCCGTAAAAACAAGCCAAATGTGCTCAAACAGTACGGTCCTCGTTGCAGCAATAGGTACCCAACGTGAACGATTAAATTTCTTTTTCAGAATTATGGGACAGGTTTTAATGTCTGACTGGAATGACGCGCCTTAGCTTTTGTAACATGATCCACAATTAGATTAACAACATAATCACAACGCTTAAATGGGAAAATATGTCCCATATCTTCAATAACTACCAATTTAGCATTAGGTATATTGTTTGCGGTGGCCCTACCATGTTCTAATGGTAATAGTGGATCTTTATCACCATGAATAATTAAAGTTGGTGCAGTTATTTTTGTTAAATTAGCAGTTCTATCACTGGAAGCATCTATAGCTTTTGAGTTATTTTCAGTAGCAGCAATATTGGTTAAATTAGTACGACTAAAAGCCTTTTCTGCTTGAGTGAATATTATGCTTTCATTAAAATCTTTTCCTTGACCATTACATGCGCACCAAATTCTTATTTCTTTATCAATATACTCCTCTTTAGTAGTTACTGGTTTTTGTGTTGATTCTTTAACAAAAAATTCCAGTAATTCTTTGTATGGCGGTGGTAAAGTACATTGATCTGCAAATACACCTATTTCATTAGGCAAAATTGCTTTGTATGGACTAGAAGCAATAGAAGTTAAACTCAATACTCTTTCTGGATAATTTATTGCCAACAATTGACCAATAAACCCTCCCATTGAAGCACCAATAATATGAGTCTTGCTAATTTTGTAAGCATTTAAAATTGCCACAGCGTCTTTTGTTAGATCATCAAGATTATATGGATGAGTATCATAATTAATTATGGAAGATAATCCTGTATCTCGATGATCATAACGAATCACAAAAAATCCAGCTTTTACAAGCTTATAACAAAATTCATCTGGCCACATTATACCTTGACCACCACTACCAAAGATCAATAAAATGGGTGTATTAGAAACATCTCCAAATGATTCAGTCCATAATTGTAATAAATCTGATGTTATAAACAATTCACGTTGAGAGTACATACCAAAAACCTCTTAAATTATTAATAATTACTAACACTAACTTTTTTATTTAATAGATCTAAATTTCCAATAAAAACTCCTAAACAAGTTAAAACACAAGCAATAACCAGCTCTCTAGAAAATGGTTCTTTATCAAAACAAACTAATAATGTTAAAGCAGATACTCTAGCAAAATAACAACCCGTACTCAATATACTAATATTTCCATGTTTAATTCCATAATCCCACAATTGATAAGCAAGTCCAGGACCTGCCAACCCTAAAGTTATAGCCATACCAATCTCGCTGCACTGTGGCACAACAGTATCTTCTAAAAATAAATGTAATATTATACAAATTAATGCCCCAACACCACAATAAATTCCCACCATATCATTAGGAATGTGTTTATGATATTTAGAAAAAATTGAATATCCACCCCAAAGACATACCCCAAAAATAGCAATTACATATCCTAATATTATTCCAGCATTATGCACATCTTGTAACATTTCATTAGAAATACATAATTGAAAAACCCCTATAAACCCTAAAGCTGCTCCCAAAATACTAGTTATACGAAATTTTTCGTTTGGTAAAAAACCAAGAAATACTACAATTAAACATGGCCATAAATAATCTATAAGATCAACATGAGCAATTGGTGCTAATTTAGCACCAACCAAATAACAAAGATCGCTACCGCAAATTGCAAACACTCCAAAAATCCAAACAAATAACTTTTGCTGTAAGATAATTTTCCATCTACGTAAAATAGTTATTCTAATTGCCGTTAATAGAAAACAACTTGTAAATACAATGGCTAAAATTTCAAATAATGGAACATTAATTAATTCGGAAACTACTAATGGTTCTACTGCCCATAATAATAAAGCTCCAGAACCAATTAGAGTAGAATTTTTATGATTTTCTAATGCTATTACACTCAAAATACTTCTCCAATTAACTACAGAGGGATCATAGATGATTAGCTAAATTAATTCTAGTGTAATTATACTTAATTTTTGTTATACCATCACTTAATGAGTTTTCAGTGCTCTAAAAAACAAGGAGTGTTGTTTGAGCTTCCTTGGATCCTAGTTGTTCCTTACTTTGCGAAAGGCGAGTCACTTGTTTTTTAGAGCACCGAAAACTCATTAGCTGAGAGGTTATATATAAGGATTATCAGTTTTCTTTAATTCTATATTAACAACAGTACCATGTAATTGTAACTGTTCTCTAAAAAAACTACTTAAATATTTTTTGTATTGACTAGGCAACTTATCTACCTGATTACCATGAATAATTATTCTAAATGGTAAATGCCCTCCTAAATGGGCATAACGTAACTTAATACGCTTACCATTAGAAGATAAAGGTGGCTGATGCCCAGAAACAGCCTGCTCCAACAATAAAGATAATTTATTGGTAGGAACTACTTTGGTGGCAGAACCAAATGCTAAATTGATCTCATGAAATAATTTTTTTATTCCATTACCATATAATGCCGAAATAGTTATTGGTTTTATAAAATTAATAAAAGTTAATTCTTGATGGATTGTTTTTTGCAATTTGTTTTGATTATCTTTACTAATACTATCCCATTTATTAATAGCCAAAACTAACGATCTACCAACGGTTATAATGTTTTCTATTAATTTTAAATCTTGCTCTACTAAACCTTTTTGGGGATCTATTAATAATACTACTACATGAGCATCTTCGATTGCTTGTAGTGTTTTTATAACTGAAAATTTTTCTATGGTTTCTTTAACTCTAGATTTACGACGTACCCCAGCAGTATCTATTAACACATACTCTTGATTACCTATACGCTTAGGTATATAAATGCTATCTCTAGTAGTACCAGGATTATCTTCTACTACTACTCGTTCTTCCCCTAAAATTTTATTTATTAAAGTAGATTTACCAACATTTGGTTGGCCAATAATAGCAACTTTAATGGGTGCATTTTCTACTAAAACTTCTGGTTCTATATTTTTACAATGTACATCAAATTCATTAATAAATATTTCTGCTAATTTATTAATTCCTCGATTAGCCTTTGCCGATATTTCTGCAATCTTATCGAAACCCAAATTAAAAAAATCAGTAATAGCTAAATTAGTATTAACACCATCTATTTTATTAATAACTAAAACAATTTTTTTACTAAATTTACGTAATTGTTTAGCAAGATCTAGATCTAAAGGCATTAGTCCAGCCTGAGCATCCACTATAAATAATATTATATGCGCTTCAACTATAGCTTTATTGATTTGCTTAATAACTACTGTATTTTGTTCGATATCATCTGTTACACCGGCTGTATCTACTAATACATATGAATGTTCACCAATTTTACCAAACCCATAATTACGATCTCTGGTTACTCCTGGTAAATCTACTACTAAAGCAGCTTTACTTTTAGTTAAACGATTGAACAAGGTAGATTTCCCGACATTAGGTCTACCTATTATGGCTACTACTGGTAACATACACTACTCACACAAATATACTGATCATACATGAGTTTTGGTACTCTAAAAAATAAATGACTCGCGATTTTTTTAGAGTACCGAAAACTCATTAGTCTAGAGTATATAATTAATCTGTACTTAATTTGTACAAACTACCACTATTACTTAATACATATAACATATTATGATCTACTATTGGCGGTATAGACACCCCAGCACTATCTATAACCACTCTAGCTTTAATTGCACCAAATTTTTGATCTAAGAAATGCAAATTACCATCTAAATCGCCTATAACAATATAATTATTAAAAATTACTGGTTTAGATAAACTACGTCCTATTAAATCTTCTTGGATCCATAAGGTAGTTCCTGTTTTTTTGTCTACTGCAAACACTTTACCATCTATAGCAGAAATATATATGCTATTATGATCTACCATAAGACCAGAATATGAAGAAACTTCTCTTTCCCATACTAAAGCACCATCGTTTAAAGTAGTAGCCGTTAAATTACCTTGATAACTAATAGCATATACGGTATTACCAACTATAACTGGATCAGCACTAATGTCGATCATACGTTGTAATTCGGATCTACCCTTAGGATTAGAAATATTTTGAGACCAAAATATCGAACCATCTTCTTTATTTAAAGCAAATAATTTTCCATTAGAAAATCCTGCCACTACATAGTTATCAAAAACAACTGGTGCACTACCACGTCTTAAAGATATATTGGGAACAATACTCGAAAAGCGCCATAATTGTCTACCATCAGCTAATTTAATAGCACTTAAGCCACCATCTATAGTGTGAACAAATATTAAATCCCCAGTTGTGCTAGATGAAAAACCTATTCCAGCTAATGATTCACTACTAAGATTGGTGTTCCATAGCTCTTCGCCTTTGTTGGTATTTAAACAAATTAATTTAGCACTACCTGTTACCACACAAACTTTCTCTTTAAATAAACTAGGACCAGAAGTTAAAGATTCTTTTACTGAGGTTTTCCATAATACTACTCCATCTAAGTCTACCGCTACTATATTACCTAACGTATCTGCTGCAAATAATTGTTGTGATCCTCTTGACAAAGTTAAAGCTGAGTTTAAAGTTTCCCCTGCCTTTAAATTAACAATTTTTTTATTCCAGGCTTTTTTTATTTCAAAAGCATTTGTTATTGGTGCTAATGGTTTTTTATTTGGTAGATCTAATCTACGCTCTATACTGTTACATGCACTTAACAATAATAAACTACCGCACAATAAAATTCGCATTAATTGCATTAATTATTCTCCATATCAGTTTCGGTTATTTTTAAATCTAACAATGTAGTAGGTATTTGTTGAGGTAAATGTTTTACTGCATCACGATACAATAAATTTGCAGCTGTCTTTTGATTTTTAGCTACTAATAAATCACCAAATAATTCTTGGTATTTACTATAAAAACTTTCTGGGATCTTATTCTCTATACTATTTTTAATTTCTTCTACTTCTGATAATTTATTTTGTAACAATAAAATTTTTATTAACCTTAAATTAGCAATGTGCCAAATTGGATCTTTATGTGCTTGCTTGGTAATCCAACGTAAATGATTTGCCGCTGTTTCTAAATCATTATCTACTTCTGCCAATTTAGTTAAGAATAAAGCCGCAAAACGTGGATATGGTGTATGACTATTAATTTTCATTAATTCTATACCCTGATTTTTAACGGTTACTAAATCATCTTTAGACATAGCTGACAACATTATTTGATAATTTTTAGCAACTAATTGATCCTCCACTTGTTTATGATGTTGCCAATACTTAACTACAACCAAACCAAGAACCATAATTAATGCTAAAATGCCGATTTGTTTACCACCCGTTTGCCATAAATACATTTACTAAATCCTCTAATTTTACCGTTACCTGTTGTTTTTTATCTGAATCACTTAAATTTTCACGCAAATATTTAATTGTTATGCTGTTAGAGTTGATTTCATCCTCACCCAAAATTAAGGCTAACCTAGCTCCAGATTGATCAGCTCTTTTAAATTGATTTTTAAAATTACCGCCTGATAAATCAACTATAAAATTTAAATTAGGATAAATATCTCTTATTTTTTCTGCAATAGCAAATTTCTTCAATGAAGCATTGGGACCTACACAGATTAAATAGCCATCTAAATTGTTAGTTGGAGAGTTATTTCGATGTTTTAATAGTATCATAACCCTCTCTAGCCCAAGTGCTTGACCGACGGCCGGAACACTATTACCACCTAATTCTTCTACTAAACCATCGTATCTACCCCCTCCGCCAACTGCAGATTGAGCACCCAATAAATTACTAGTCCACTCCCAAACTATCCCAGTGTAATAATCTAACCCACGCACTATTTTCGAATTTTCTATAAATTTTATTCCTAATGATAATAGCTGTTCTTTACAAGCTTGATAATTTGTTAATGATTCTGAATCTAAATAATCATATAGTTTTGGAGCTCCTTCTATAAGATCTTTCATTTCTGGGTTTTTGCTATCTAAAATTCTAAGTGGATTAGTGTACAATCTTCTTTGTGAGTCTGAATCTAGTTGATTTTGGTGCTTTTCAAAATAAAATACTAATTCTTTACTATAAATTTTTCTAACCGCAGCAGTACCTAAATTATTAATTTCTAATTGTATAGATTCATCTAGCTGTAATTGTTTCCACAACCTAAAAAACATTGCTATTTGTTCTACTTCTACTTCCCAGTTAGCTATCCCGAAACACTCTACCCCTAATTGATGAAATTGCCGTTGCCGCCCTTTCTGTGGTGACTCGTAGCGAAACATCGGCCCTAAATACCATAATCTTTGGGGCAATTGTCTTAATAAGCTATGTTCTATACAAGAACGCACACATCCTGCCGTTCCTTCTGGTCTTAAGCTTAAACTACGTTTTTTTTCGTCTAAAAAGCTAAACATCTGCTCTTTTTCTACAATATCGGTTGCTTCTCCTACTGCACGTTTAAACAAAGCTGTTTTTTCTAGTAATGGCAACCTTATTTGCTGATACCCATACTGATCCATTAAATTTAATAAACAATTTTCAATATAACGCCACCAAACAACTTCTTCTGGTAAAATATCTGGCATACCCTTTATTGATTGATGTTCTTCTCTTATACCATTAGCCATATTTGTCTCTATTTATTTATATATACTGATCACACATGAGTTTTTGGTACTCTAAAAAATAAGTGACTCGCGCCATCCTGGCGCTCGCCCTTCGGGCGTGTTGCACACGTCAAAAATATCTATCCTGATATTTTTTCGTGAAACTCGCCTTTCGTAAAATTAAGGAACAACTAGAGTCAAAGAGGCTCAAACAACACTCCTTATTTTTTAGAGTACCAAAAACTCATGTGCAATCAGTATAACTATTTTTTCCCATACTCACTCTGATAAGTATTATATTCCACCGATTCTGGAAATAAATTTTTTAATAATAACACTTTACTAGCCGCAACATCTTCTTGTTTTAAAAGTTTAGCAACTTTAATGCTTAACAATAAATACTCTGCAGTCGGGCTATTATTATTAATTTTATGAAATTGATTTAAATAATCTTCCGCAACTTTAAATTCTTTTCTCGATAAAGCTATTTTAGCTAATTCTAACCACAACTCTGTTTTTCTTGGATCATGAGACAATGCCTTAACAAAATATTGTTCCGCTTTCTGTTTATCGTCATACTTTAATACACATAAAGCAGCATTATTATATACTTCTGCAGTTTGCTCATGAAATTTATCATTAATCGCTAACGTAAAATTTCGATCGGCTTCTTTATAACGACCACGTTCACACAAAAAAATAGCATACTGATTATAAAAAGAACCCTTACCATCGCCTAAAGATATTGATTTACGATAATGATATTCAGCTTCTTTATATTCTCCAACTGCTTCCCAAAAATAACCCATACCACTATGTGCTTCTGGTAAATTTGGCATTAATTTTAATGCATGTATAAATTTTCTTTTTGCACGTTCGGTATAACCCTGTGCTAAATAACTACGACCTAAATCAACATTCAATAATGCTGCCCTTTTATAATCAATTTTACTAACACTTAGATCTTTACGTGTCTCAGAAGAACAAGCTGTTAAAAAGGATAACGATATCCACAATAATATTATTAAAAATTTTTTATCCATAAAAAGTTTCCTTATAACGTTTACTTCTGTTAGTTACATCATTAACTTGCCCGGCAAGCTGACCACAAGCTGCTTCAATATCTTGTCCCCTGGTTACTCTAATAGTAACCACAAAACCTGCTTTAATTAATACCTTACTAAATTCTTTAATTGTATCCATACTAGAAGATTGATAATTAGTACCCTTAAAGTAATTAAATGGAATTAAATTAATTTTACAAGGTAATTGTTGTAATAGTTTACCTAATTGTTTAGCTTGAACAATAGAATCATTAATATCTTTTAACATAACATATTCTATTGTAACTTTAGAAATCTTACTTAACATCAAAAAATCTCTACAAGCTTCTAACAAAATTGCTATTGGATATTTTTTATTAAGTGGAACCAATACATTTCTTAGTTCATCAGTTGGAGCATGTAACGATACTGCTAATGCTGTATCACATTCTTTGGCTAAACTATAAATCCCTGGCACTACCCCAGAAGTACTAACTGTAACTCTCTTTCGTGGTAAAGCATATGCTAGATCATCTCGCATAATGCTAACCGCTTCTTTAACTGGGATAAAATTAAATAATGGCTCTCCCATTCCCATCATTACTACATTAGTTACCGGAAAACCTAATTTTTTATTAGCTAACCAGACTTGTCCAACAATTTCTGAACAAGATAAATTTTTATTAAAACCCTGCCTCGCAGTTTGGCAAAAAGAACAATTCATCATACAACCAGCTTGAGAAGAGATGCATAATGTAGAACGATTAGGGCTTGGAATAAAAACAGTCTCGATATTGCTGCCACCTTCTACTTCCACTAACCATTTAATAGTTCCATCTTTAGCTATATGCTCAGAAATAATTTTAGGTGCTTTGATCTCGCATTTTTCTTGTAATATTGTTCGAAAATTTTTACTTAGATCTGTCATCTTAAGAAAATCATCAATTCCAAAACGATGGATCCATTTAAAAATTTGCGTACCGTTATAGGCTTTACCGCCTAAATCAACTGCAATTTCTTGTAACTTTTGTTTAGTTAAGCCTAGTATATTAATTTTCATTTATTAAAAATCTCTGATTCTGCAAAGAAAAAAGCTATTTCTATTTTAGCATTTTCTAGGCTATCTGAACCATGTACAGCATTTTGATCAATACTATCAGCAAAATCCTTACGAATAGTTCCTGGTAAAGCATCTAAAGGATTAGTTGCTCCCATAATTTTACGATTTTTTTCTACTGCATTTTGACCCTGTAAAACTTGTACTAAAATTGGACCAGAACTAATAAAATTTACTAGATCTCTAAAAAATGGGCGGGCTTTGTGGATAGCATAAAAACTTTCTGCTTGTTCAGTAGTAACTTTAATCATTTTAGCAGCAACTATAGATAACCCTGCAGTTTCTAGTCGTTCTAAAATTTTACCAATAATATTTTTACGAACTGCATCTGGTTTAACAATAGATAATGTTCTTTCTAGTTTTTGTTGTTCTAAAGACATATGTGTTCCTTTTGAATGAATTTTAAGAAGTATAATACTCTTTAGAATACTAACATTCAAGTAAATATAATTCTAACCCTACCAGATCAATACGATCCTCCAACTTCAAATTTCTATTCCCAGGATATATTATTGTTAGTTGATCTAATTTTAGATCAGCTAAAGCTACTCGCATAGATTTTGTAACAATCGGAGCATCTTGAAATTTAAACTCAAATCCTAGAGTTTGCCCATTTTGTTTAATAAGCAGATCTATTTCTGCTCCACTATGAGTACCCCAAAAAAAAGCGGTACTATTTCTAGCTTGATGATACCTAATAATTTCTTCTAAGGCAAAACCCTCCCATGAAGCACCTAATTTAGGATGTTTTAAAATAGCATTTTCTGCATTTATTTCTAATAATGAATGGAAAATACCAGGATCTCTAAAATAAATTTTATTAGCTTTTACTTGTCTTTTACTAAGATTTTCGTGCCAAGGAGACAATTGCCGGATCATAAATGTAAACTCAAGTAGATCTAAATAACGTTTTACTGTAGGTTGAGTTATGTTTAAAGAGCGAGAAAGATCCGACATATTAACTATTTGTCCATGATAATGCGTTAACATCATCCAAAAACGACGCATTTGATGAAAATCAATAGCTATACCTAATAATGGTATATCTCGTTCTAAAAATGTACGAATATATTGTTCTCGCCACTCGCAACTATCGCTATAATTATTAGCTAAAAATGATCTTGGATAACCACCACGCAACCATAAATTTCTTAAATCTTTTACCTCCATATATCTAAAAGGATTGATCTCTAAAAAATGTACTCTACCAGCTAAAGTCTCAGAAGTTTGCCTGCTCAATTCATAAGAAGCACTACCTAATATTAAAAATTGTCTTTTATTATTATTTTGATCTACCAATACCCTAATTAATTTAAATAGATCTGCTATATGCTGTACTTCATCTATAATTATCAAACCATGTAGTGGCTCTAAAATAGATTTTGGATTAGTAAATAAGGTAAAATCTGTAGGATCTTCTAAATCAAAATAATGTGTCTCTCTACCCTCAGCAATTTTTTCTGCTAAAAACTGTCTAGCTAAAGTAGTTTTACCACACTGACGAGGGCCTAACATAACTACTACTGGATGTAGGTTAAAACCTTGATTAATTTGTTGTAAATACAAATTTCTAAGCATATTAATGTTTATCATTGAAATTTAAAAGTTATATATTTAATTTTCAATGATCGTGGGTGATTTGTCAATCTCGTATACTGATCGTATCTAAGTACATACATTATTGACTAATGAGTTTTAGGTATCCTACAAAAATAATGAGCGGTGTTTGAGCCCCATGCTGTTAGCACGCAGGGCGAGTTCAGCGCAAAAAATGTCAGGATAGACATTTTTGACACACGCAGTGCGCCAGAAGGGTAAGCGCCAGGATGGTCCAGCGAATCAATTATTTTTTTAGGATACCAAAACTAATGTGCGTGGTTAGTATACAATTAAGAACCAAGAGCCAGCCTATAAGCCGGGTTCTGTCTAGAACAGCCATTTATCTGGGATGTTTGTCGCCAAACACCTCGAGCGATCTACCCAAACTCCAGCATGAGCCACGCTATAGAGTTTTTATTTGATCTTGCTCCAAATGGGGTTTACCTTGCCATTTATGTTACCATAAATGCGGTGTGCTCTTACCACGCCTTTTCACCCTTACATCTCTCTCCCATTCTCTTTCCACATATGGAAAGTGGGGAGAAGTGCGGTCTATTTTCTGTGGCACTATCCATGGACTCGCGTCCCCCAGGCGTTACCTGGCATTTTGCTCGATGGAGCCCGGACTTTCCTCTATCATAAAAAATATGACAGCGACTGTTCAGCCAACTCTCAATTCTTAATCATGTAAAAGTTTATCATCATAGAGAATTAGTATTCAAGATAATAATTTTTCCGGGCTATTACCAACTACACTTGAAGTTAAGATACTCTAAAAAACAAGGAGTGTTGTTTGAGCCTCGTGGTTTCTTGTTTTTCTATGATTTGTGAAAGGCGAGTTTCACGCACAAAATGTCAGGATAGACATTTTGACGCGCGCAGCGCGCCCTCTTCGGGCTCGCGCCAGGAGATGACCGCGAGTCACTTGTTTTTTAGAGTACCTTAACTTCAAGTGTAGTAGGTATATATTTCATTGTTATGTTTTAGAACCCGCAGCCACAATCGCCATGACCATCTTTGTCATGATGATGACGATGTTCTTTTGGGTGGTCGTGTCCTTTATAGTGTTCTTTATGGCCATCATGATGATGATGCCCATGTCCCTTATGATCATCATGATGATGTCCACCTTTGTCATGATGCTCTTTTCTAGCTAATAACATAGTTGTCATCTCATATACACCATCTATGCTTGGTACAACTTGCTCCAACTGGGTATTTAGCTGATAACTATGTAATTCACAGCTAGATTTTTTCTTATGTTGATGTTTACAATGTTTTTTCTTATCTGTCATGATATACACCTTTTTTGTTTATTGTTGATATTACACAATCTATAAATTAATTATCTATAGACCTATATAGATTGACTGACAAAGAAAGGAATAAGTTCAAAGTTTATGTATATTAATCACACATGAGTTTTCGGTAAAGCCGCTCCAGCTTCATACAACATTTTTTTAGGTATACCTGTAATTTTAGCAGCTAAGCTTGCAGCCTTAGTTAATGGTAATTCTTTCATCAAAATTCTTAAAATTTTTTGGGTGCTTGCATCTATTTGAGTAGTGTTTTTAGGATTATCTTTATTATTTTTATTACCCTCTACTACTATAACTATTTCTCCCTTAGTTTGATTGAGCTGATCAGAACAAATAAATTGGTAAATATTTGCCAATTGATCTCTTTTAATCGTTTCAAATTTTTTCGTTAGCTCCCTACAAAAAGTTACCGTCCGTTCGATACCAAATATTTTTTGCATACAATTAACTGTTTTTAATAGTCTATTTGGTGCTTCAAAAAAGATCATAGTTCGTTGTTCTAAAGCTAGATCTAATAATACTTTTTGTTTTTGTGATAATTTAGCTGGCAAAAATCCAATAAATATAAATTGATCCACCGCTATACCACTAGAGCTAACTGCAGCCATAACGGCACTTGGGCCAGGAATAGGTGACACCGGAATATTTTCCAAATGAGCAGCCCTTACTAAATGGTATCCAGGATCACTTATTAGTGGTGTACCTGCGTCAGAAATTAAAGAAATATTTTTCCCTTGCCGCAATAAGTCCAATAATTTAACAACTATTTGTTTTTCATTGTGCTCATGTAAGCTAATTGTCTTAATATTAATATTGTAGTGATTTAATAAAATTTTAGATTTTCTGGTATCTTCAACGGCTATTAGATCAGATTTCTGTAAAATATCTATCGCTCGATATGATAGATCCATTAAATTTCCAATAGGAGTTGCAACTATATATAGCATGAAGTAATCTAGCATATTATTTTGGCTAAATTCTATATTGATCACAAATGAATTTTAGATACATTAAAAACCAATTCGCTAAGCTAGCTCCAATACTATTAATGCTATTATTGTTGGTATCTGGGTGCAGTAATAATTATTTAGGAAAAGGTGGTTTTTCTGGACAACATCCTGATAAATTAAGCCAACAAGCAGAACAATATATAAATCTTGCTAAAACATCTAAAGATCTTACAAAAAAAAATACTTTACTATTATCTGCAGCAGAATTATTAATCGAGGCTAATAACCCTTTTTGGGCAGAAAAAACTTTAGCCGATGTACATGCTGCAGCTTTAAACCAATCACAATATGCTTTTTTACACATTTTATTAGCTAAAATAAATTTAATTCAAAAAAATATACCAGAAGCTAAAGAATTATTATCCAGTATAGGAACTTATCAAAATTTAGATTACGATACTCTTAAAAAATTATACACCACTAAAATAGATGTTTTTTTACAATCTGGAGATATTTTAGAAGCAGTACAAGGACAAATAAATTTAGAAAAGTTTTTAACAGATCAACAAGAAATATCGGATAACCATAAAAAAATTTGGAGTAATTTACAACAGTTAACTCCTTATGCATTAACCGGGGCTACTCAAGGTAACTTTAGTAATATAATGCAAGGTTGGCTAAATGTAGCAATAATTACTAAAAGATATGATGCCGATCAAGCTGAATTATCTAGAGCCTTATTAGTATGGCAACAAAATTTTCCAAATCATCCAGCAAATACTATCTTAAATTTATCTAACAAAAATATGGCTTTGTTAGAACAGTTTTCTAAAAATGAACATAATTTAGATTTAACTAATCCATTAGTATTAAATAAAATTGCATTACTCTTACCAATAACTGGACCACATAAAAAAAGCGCTTTAGCAATCAAAAATGGATTTTTAGCTGCAATGTATAACAAAAAATCTGAAACTAAAAAACCAAAGGTAATTGTCTTCGATACTAACGACCAATCTATTAATAGTGTATATAAGCAAGCTATAGGAGCTGGTGCTGATTTTATTGTTGGCCCTTTAATAAAACAAGATCTAGAAAATTTAGTAAAAACCACACATTTATCGGTACCGGTATTGGCTTTAAATACCTTACCAGAAAATCGATTATACTCTAGTTTATTATTTCAATTTGGCTTATCACCAGAAACAGAAGCGGCTGCTATTGTCGACAAAGCCTGGGAAAATCATCATAAAAATGCTCTATTGATTGTACAAAATAATGATTTAGGTAAACGCATAGAAGATATTATATCTAAAAATTGGCAAGCAAAAGGTGGCCGAATAATTAATACTGTTCAAGTTAATAATAAAACTGATTTAACAAGTACCATAAAGGCTGCATTAAATATAGAAAGTAGCGAAAAACGAGCTCAAGAATTAACTGCTTTAGGTATAAAATTTAATTTTGAACCTCGTCGAAGACAAGATCTAGATTGCATATTTTTAATAACTAATGTTGCCAATGCCAGACAAATAAAACCATTACTAAATTTTTATTATGCCGGTAAACTCCCAACTTATGCAACTTCTAATATTTATACTGGAGCTAAAACTGGGTTAGATCGCGATTTAAACCATATACAATTTTGTGATATACCTTGGATGTTAGATAGTACTATTCATAATCGCTTAATTTATCAGTCAATTAAAAATTTATGGGGTGTTGATTTTGCTCAATATTCCAGGTTGTATGCTCTAGGCGTAGATGCTTATAAAATATCTAATCAGTTACAACAATTATTAGCTATGCCAGAAATTGGTATTTCTGGTATGACTGGCATTTTAAATGTAGATCATAATAACGTAATCTCTAGAAAATTAATGTGGGGCACTTTTGAAAATGGTGCAGCTGTTGTTTTAAACCAAAAAAATTAAAATATACCAATCACACTTGAGTTTTAGGATTTGTTAAAATATGTTTTCACAATCCTCATGTATTAATTATACACTCCGGTTGCTCAAACATATTTTGCCTCGCCTAAAACTCGATTGCGATTGGTATATATACTTTAAACTATGGCAGTAAAAATTGACCGCATAACTATTGGCAAACAAATAGAAAACCTTGCGGCAATTTATTTACAAAATAATAATTTACAATTATTAGAAAAAAATTTTCGCTCTAAATTTGGAGAAATAGATTTAATTTTTAAGGATCCATTAGCTAACTATCAAATTGTTTTTGTAGAAGTTCGCTATAGAAAATCAATATTTTTTGGAGAACCAGCAGCTACTATTAATAAAATAAAACAATTTAAATTAATTAAAACTGCTAAATATTATTTAAATAATAAATTTAACAATCAACAAATTTATTGTCGTTTTGATGTGGTGGCATGTAGTGGTCCATTGGATAGTATTAAAATTGAATGGTTTAAGAATGCGTTTTATGCTAACTATACTCTCAGCTAATTGGTTTTCGGTACTCTAAAAAACAAGTGACTCACGCCATCCTGGCGCTAGCCCTGCGGGCGCGCTGCGCGCGTCAAAATGTCTATCCTGACATTTTTTGCGTGAAACTCGCCTTTCGCAAAGTAAAGAATAACTAGGGTCCAAAGAGGCTCAAACAACACTCCTTATTTTTTAGAGTACCGAAAACCAATTAGCTGAGAGTATATATGTGATATTCAATTATGTATGGTGTTAGTATTTAGCAGTAATTCTTGAGCTTTTTCGAAAGAATCAGTTAACATTTCTAGTACTTTACCACCACCTCTTGCTACACAAGTCAGCGGATCTGGAGCTACCATTACAGGTACTTTAATTATACTATTTATAAACTTATCTAAATTAGCTAATAATGCTCCACCACCAGTTAATATAATGCCATTTTCTACCAAATCAGCTGATAACTCTGGGGGAGAAGCATCTAATGCAGTAGTTATGGCATTAAGCATTTGTTGCAATGGTTCTTGTAAAGCCATAAATATATCTCTATTGGTAACAGTAACACTTATTGGGACACCTGTTGCAATATTTCTACCTCTAACATTCATACTTTGTAAAGTATCAACTTCTTCTTGATACATGGCACAACCCAAATTCATTTTTATATATTCAGCAGTAGACTCTCCTACCAAAATACCAAAATGTCTTTTTAAATAACTAATAATGCTATCATCACAACGATCTCCTCCAATTTTAGTAGAAGAAGAATAAACAATACCATTTAATGCTATAATGGCTATCTCGGTGGTGCCTCCACCAATATCAACCACCATAGATCCTCTGGCTTTTTCGATATCCATCCCTACTCCAATTGCTGCTGCCATGGGTTCTTCAATTAAAAATACTTTTTTTGCACCAGCGCTAATTGCTGATTCGCGGATCGCCCTGCAATCTACCTGATTCGCATTACATGGTACGCATACTAAAACTCTAGTGTATGGGGTAAACATTCTTTCGGCATAAATTTTCTTTATAAAGTGTTGTAACATTCTTTCCGCTACTTGAAAGTTTGCTATAACTCCATCTCTTAATGGTCTAATTGCTTGAATGCTTAATGGGGTTCTACCGAACATTTTTTTAGCTTCAGCACCTACTGCCAAAATTTTTTCTGATCCTGATTCTAGATCCTTGTTCATTACTGCTACCACAGATGGTTCGTTAAGAATAATGCCTTTATATTTTTGATAAATTAAAGTATTGGCTGTACCTAGATCTATAGAGATGTCGTCATAAAACAAGTTTTTAACTTTTGTGAACATAAGCTATCAATCTTAAATAAATATCTATATCTAAATTTTAGTTGGAAAAATTAAAATTGCACGTCAAATAACATAATATTAAATGGGGATATACACTGTTGAGGATAGACTGATTTATAATATTAACTTGGTGATTATAACTGATAGCACTGCTACTACTAAGCAAACTGTTAACCATATGGCGCTAGATTTTTCTTCTGCTATAAATTTTTTGTAATAAAAGTAGCTTCCTATTGGAAATAATATATAAACTACTCCCCATAAAAAATTTTTCTTAAAGGCATTACTCATGGTTTGGAAAAAAATAATTAATGCTATAAAACAACATAACGCTGCTAGAATCATTAATATATGGTGCATTAATATAATACTCCTGATTTCAAACTATGGGGCATGTATATCTTAATATATTAGAATAATATGAAAAACTATAGTTTAACGTCAAATTTTTACCAAAGAATGTGGTCTGAATTACTAAAGTGCAATATACTACCATCTGACATTGTTATCTGACCACTAGTACCACCTATATTTAAATTATTTCCAGAAACTGAACCATCATGACCAAGACCAGTTATATGTGCCGTTACTCCTGTACTACTGTTAGTTATAGTCCAGTCTTTAGGGCTATTTTGGTGTATTGTTGCACTACTGCCTATAGTTAAGTCAATATTTGCTTGCATGGTTGTACTGCCAGTAAAAATATCGTTTGTGCCAGTACCAGTACCAAAAATAACAGTATCACCACTACCAGTAGTACTGGTAGATGTAACTGTATCATTACCGTGACCAAGAGTTATAATAGATCCCGATTCTTTTCCGGAAATAGTTACACTATCCGTACCTGTTCCTAGAGTTATATTAAATACTGAGCTAGTATTATTTCCAGTAATCGAAACCGTATCGTTACCAGATCCAGTGTTAACGTTAAAAGTATTTGCTGCAGTACCGCTACCTGCAGTAGTAGAAGTAGTTATCGTGATGCCGTCGTTACCACTAGTACCAGTGGCACCAGTATTTATAGTTCCTGCCTGTACACCACTTACATTTACTGTACTGCCACCAGTATCGCTTACACCACCAACACTAACATAAGTATCATAAAAATTAGTTAAAGTTAGATTAGCTGCATTATTATATTGAACAACAATATCTTGAACCAAATTTGATGACTCCGAAATATTTAAATTACCACCGGCACTTAAAGTATCTGTTACAGATGCATTAGAAGGTACCCCAGTAATATTCATAGTCGTACCAGTTATAGTTTGAGTGCCTACTCCAAAATTAGTATCTGTATAACCTGCTCCAGGAGTTACGCTACCGCTACCACTAGATGAAATAATATTACTACCAAAAGTTACAATTGGTGCGGGAGTATAAGAGCCACCATCAAGGTTGGTAATTGCAGTAAGGTTATTTACAACTCCATTAAAGCTATATGATCCAGTATTATGAACTGAAGTTACAGTATGAGCGCCATCTAATTGAGTTAAAATAATATTTTGGGTTGATTCATTATATGTTATAGAATAATCGCTTATAGCATTATTAAATGCTAATTGTTGTGTACCAGTACCAGAGAAAGTATTAGAACCACCAGATATATAGAGAACTTCTGTTCCTGCGCCAGCTACTATAGTATTAGTACCACCAGTAATAGTAAATGTATCGGTACTACCTGCAGGACCTGCAGTTAAGCTATTAGTTCCGCTACTAACAGTAACATTGTCAGCACCAGCTCCTCCAGTAAAGGTATTATTTCCTCCAGTTAAGGAAATGGTGTCTACTCCAGCTCCCCCGTGAATTATATTGGTGCCACCACTTAAATTAATGGTATCAGCCCCTGTTCCGCCATATATAGTGTTGCTACCAATACTTGCCGTAATTACATCTAAGCCTGATGTGCCACCGGTAATCGTATTGGTACTAGCATTGGTGCTAATGGTTATATTGTTAGCGCCAGCACCACCTGTAATTTGGTTATTAGTACCACCAGTAATATTTATGGTATCTACTCCACTACCACCAGTAATTGTATTACTGGATCCTCCAGTTAAGTTAATAGTATCTGCGCCAGTTCCGCCTTTTATAGTATTAGTTCCAGCACTTAAGTTAAACACATCTAAACCAGACGAGCCGCCTGTTATATTATTAGCCCCACCTGTTATGGTAATTTTATCAGCACCCGAACCACCAGTTTCTGTAGTAGTACCACCACTTAAAGTAATCGTATCAACACCAGCTCCACCAGTTATAGTATTAGTACCTCCACTAATGTTGATAGTGTCAGCGCCAGTTCCACCGTTGATTGTATTATTACCAATGCTAACAGTAATATTATCTGAACCGGAACTACCGCCTGTTATAGTGTTGGTACTAACTGTGCCACCGCTAACTGTAATAGTATTAACTCCGCCTTTAGCAACTATGGTATTAGTACCGCCAGTAATGGCTATATTATCAGCACCTGAACCGCCAGTAATTTGATTGTTCGTGCCACCACTAATATTAATAGTTTCTGTATTGGTGCCGCCAGTAATAGTGTTGCTTGCTCCAGAAGTTACCGTAAAGACATCTAAGCCAGATGAACCACCGGTTACAGTATTAGTACCACCAGTGAATGTTATTTTATCAGCTCCTGTTCCACCAGTTACAGTTGTTGTACCACCACTTAAGGAAATAGTATCTACTCCACCACCACCAACTACAGTATTACCACCGCCGCTGATATTGATAGCATCGGCGCCTGTACCACCATTGATAGTATTCGTACCAATACTTACGGTTATTACGTCTAAGCCTGATGTGCCGCCGGTTATTGTATTAGTACTAGCGTTGGTGCTAATAGTTATGTTGTCAGCTCCAGAGCCGCCTGTAAATTTATTGTTGGTGCCTCCTGTTATATTAACGGTATCAGCACCTGCTCCACCAGAGACAGTATTACTTGAACCTCCAGTTAAGTTAATAGTATCGGCTTTGGTTCCGCCGTATACTGTGTTGGTACCACCACTTAAAGAGATTATGTCTGAACCAGATGTACCACCTGTAATTGTGTTTGTACCTAGAGATGCGGTAACTTTGATGGTTCCAGCACCACCGGTTACGGTAGTTGAGCCTCCGGTTAGACCGATAGTATCTGTGCCTGCACCGCCAGTT
>CAIVQA010000084.1 GCA_903907935.1 uncultured Francisellaceae bacterium | reverse complement strand
GGGTTCATTCGCAATTAATTCGAGCCAGTTTTTTTCATTCGCGATTAAAGTGAGCCGAAGATAATTTTCATTCGCGATTTATTTGGGCCAAATTAGATCGCTGATTGCAAGCCGAGGTGTTTTCGAAAGCGAGCCGTTACACCTAGGTATACCACTGCGCATAAAATCTTTAGGACTAGCCAGATCAACTAAAATATTATTAGTATCTATCTCATCAACATTACTTAAGATAATCTCTGCGTTTAAAGGTTCATTTAAATAAGAATATAATTTTAAATCTCCTAAATTTATTGCAAAGGAATTGTTACATACGACAAAAAAAATCGATAATAATAAAGATGACAGAATAACCCGAGACCAGAGAGGCTCAAACAACACTCCTTGTTTTTTAGAGTACCGAAAATTCATGTGCGCTCAGTATAATACCGTTTCATATAATCTCATTTTAGCATAAGCCCACTTAATAACATCTCAGCAATTTGTATCGCGTTAAGAGCAGCCCCTTTACGTACATTATCAGCTACCACCCACATAGCAAGCCCATTTTCATCATCTAAAAAATTTCTAATTCGACCAACGCTGACCTGATCTGATTCCGTTGCATTTGGAATGTTAGTTGGGTAAATATTATCTCTTGGTTTATCAACTACCGTTACACCTGGAGCATTAGCTAAAAGTTCCCTAGCTAACGATGCCTTTAATGGGTTTTTAGTTTCTAAATGAATTGCAACAGCATGACCATAAATGGTTGGCACCCTAGCTGTGGTAGCTATAACCTTTATAGTATCATCATGTAACATTTTATGAGTTTCCCACACCATTTTCATTTCTTCTTTAGTATAACCATTATCATAAAATACATCGATATGAGGTATAACATTAAAAGCAATTTGTTTAGGGTAAACTTTAGGTTTTTTTATTGGTCTCCCATTTAATGCATCACCGGTTTGATTAATTAGTTCAGAAATAGCTTGCCTACCTGTTCCGGATACTGATTGATAAGTCACAAAATTAATTCTACTAATACCTACTAAATCATATATTGGCTTTATTACTAACAATGCTTGAATAGTTGCACAATTAGGATTAGCAATAATATTAGTTTTAGTATAATTTTTTAAATCTTCTGGGTTTACTTCTGGAATTATTAATGGTATGTCTTTTTGATAACGAAAATGTGAAGTATTATCAATAACTATACAACCAGCAGCAGCCGCTAATTTGGCATATTTAGACGAAACATCCCCGCCAGCAGAAAAAAACGCAAAATCTATTTTTTCTAAATTAAAATCAAATTTAGTTAAATCTTCTACTAAAATTGGTCTATTTTTAAAAAGAATGCTTTCACCAACAGACCTATGACTTGCCAACAAAAATAATTTTTTTACTGGGAACTTTCGTTCTTCTAAAATTTCTACTAGGGTATTACCAACTAACCCTGTGGCCCCTATTATTGCTACATTAACCATTTAAATACCCAAATACTACCTAGCTAGCATTATCGCTGCAAAGCCTATTACTATAATTAAAATAATAGCTATAATCCCCATAATAAAAAAACTTTTATTAAGATTATTAGCAGAAAATAATTCTGGTCTATTTTTTATACCACTATACAACACCCATAATAAAATTATTGACATTGTTATTGCTAAAATTGAATTGAGTGTGCCCATATAAGGACACACTCTATCAGTTTTTAAAGAGATACAAAAGGATTTTAGTTATAGCATTTTTATTCTAAAAACAATTTCTCATGCTAAAAGCTTTATTTTAGGACTAGGCAATTTTTCATGCTCAGTAGTAGGTTGTTTTTCGTCACTAATAGTTAAAATTGCCGATGGTGCTAGATATTGCACCAATAAAGCTTCACCACTTTGTGGTTTTACTAAAGGTTTCCATTTAGATATATCTTCTTTCAGTTGATCTACAATATCTTGTCCTTTTAATTCATGATCTATTTCACTAATTAAATCCCTTATAAAAATTTCTGAATCAGGTAATAATTGTACAATTCCAGGTCCTGTTTTATTATACTCAGCAAAATGTTTAATTTGTCCATTTTCCCAAAACCTAGAAAATTGATAGAACATGGATATTTGATCAGCATATTTTAAATAACAGTCCTTCATTCTAAAAAATATTGGTGCTACTTTGCCTTTCATATCTTCTTTAGTTATTTGTACCCGACCACTTATTTCTTCCCTATGGTTAAGTGAACTTATCCTATCTTCTTCTTGTGCAAACAATAAATCTATTTCTATTCTATAGCCTATTTGTTTTAAATAGTTGTAAATATTTATTACCCGTTCAGATGATGCAGTAGTGCCATGTATAATGCTAAGATTTTCATAAACGGCTTTTATCAACATAAAATTAGCAATATAGTTAGAAGCATCTCGCCATTTAGCATACGCTACCTCAATATCTTTTCCGTCCTTCAAATATTGTAGGTACATTTTTAATTCTGGCAACAACACAGCACGATCTGGATCTACATACACAGCATTTATAGTATTTGAACCTGAAGATATATGATATTTGTGTTCTATAAAAAATGATTTCCCTGTACCTGGTGCTCCAGCAGTTGTAACATAAAGTTTACCACTAGCTGTATTTTTACCAGCAAATTCTTTATTAACTATACGTACCAACTCATCACAAATATCCATTTGTTCATCTTTAGAATAATTTCCTTTAAAAATTGTTCCTGTAAGAAACCCATCTAGACCAACTGTCATCTTTTTTGCAATATCTAAAAATGCTTCCACCTGTTCTTGGGTATAACCAAAATCATTAATTAATAAACTAGAACTAGATGGTATCGACAAATCAGTTTGTTTCGATAAAACTTCAGTAAACTGCCAATTTTCGTCAGCAATCCCAACTGCTACCGTAAATGGTACATTATTTCCAAATAATTTTTCAGGATTCAAAATAGTAAGTGCGGCTTGTGGATCAAAAAATGCTAAAGTTAAATGTGGCCTATACCTATCATCTTTAGCGTTTAAAGGTTCTAAACCAATTTTTTTTACAACTTCAGTTGTACGATAATGTAGTTGCATAATTTCTGGAGTCCTGTCTACCCCTAAATCCGCTGCATATTTACCAGTAAAACTGCCTCCTAGCTGAACTGTATTTAAACTATACAATGTAGGAGAATAATAAGATGAATAACGTAATCCTTTTAGTCCTTCTATTATTTGTTGTAACTGTTCTTTGGTTCCTTCAAACTGGCACAGAGAAATATGAGGTATACTATTTTCTCCCAATAAATACCCATTGTATATTTTACCAAAACACTCTTTAGCAAACTGAATAAATTTTTGATGAGTTTCTAACGAAGGAATTAGTACTATGTTATATTTTTGCGGCATGCTAGTTCTCCTCTGTCCTTTCAACCTACGGTGAATTATAACATAAATAAACTAATAATTATATGGACGATTACGAAAAACATTTTTCTAGATAGAAAATTTTGTTTAAAAAAAACCCCGCTTTCACGGGGTTTTTAAAAAAATTAATACAAGAAGATTAACACATTGGTCCTAATAATTTTTTCATTCTAGGCTCTGCATAATATACCTCTCCATAAGATGGAGCTGCGGTATATTCATATGTAGTTTGTGGAGACAAGGTTCTATAATCATATGAACTTTGCATTGGGCGTCCCCCCATATATTCATATATAGACATAGTTTGTGCTGGTGCAGAAGCTATGTAACCATATGAACTTTGTACTGGTGCTGCCATATAACTACTATAAAAAGGTACATATGATTGTTGTGGCATAAAAGCTTCTAGATCTCTACTAGCATGTATTGTACAAGGTCCAGCATGGTCCCAACTAAGAACAGAATGTTGCGTATATCCAGCTAAATATTTATTAATAGTAGCCTCTATAGCCATAAAATCTTTAGTGTTGTGACTAAATAGTTTTGGGAAAAAATTATGTAATCCCCCCATAGATTGAACCGCTTTCCAAAATGCATTAGTACATGCCCCATTAGTACCAGTATCTGCTGATGTTTGATTTTCTTCGCATCCACTAATTATCCTTAATTCTCCACCTTTACAACTACTACCAACAGCTTTCATGTTTCCTTTCATTTTTAATGATCTCTTTTTACCATTACTATAATGATTATGGGTATCTGTATCTGGATCATAATTATATTTTATTCCAAGATTAACACTAATAGCTTCGGATAATGGTGCGTTTGGATTAACTTGGAATTGTAAACTACCTTCAAAAACAGGTGCACGTTGAGATGAGGTAGTTAATAATCCATTGATACCAAGTTCTTCGGAAGATACTTCGTATTGCCCATTTGCCAATTGTTTAAAAGTAGTATGAGCTTTTAATGGTTTATCATTACTATTAGCTAATTGCGGTGGTATATTATTTGTAAGCTTTATTACACGTTTATTGTCTGAAAATTGTGCATATAATAAATCATTTAATGGGGTTAACCATAATTCCTTTGAATATTTAGCGTATACCCAATAGGTATCACAAGTAATAGTTTTTAATGCTGGTGGCTGTGTTGATTGGGGTTGTCCTTGAGGTGCATCCACATTATCTTGCCATTCACTTGGACCTTGATAATGAGCAAAATCATTTTTTAGATCACCTATAGTTCCTGAATGACAAGAATCCGATAACATTAAAAATTTAGCCCCTTTAGGAGTATTTGAAATTATATCATGTATTTCATCATCGGTAATTTGACTGTCTACTCTTAGTTGCGTTCCATTAACTGTAATCATTCTTGGTTTCATAAAATCAATTGGGCAAATGGTTTCGTCCATACCATCTTCTTCATCGCCCTCATAATCCTCTACTTGGCTACCATGACCACTATAATGAAACATCAATGTATCACCAGGTTGAGCATTATCTACTAAATTTTTTAATCCTTCTAAAATATTATCTCTAGTTGGTTTATTGGGAGTGTCATCTGTCATTAATTCTATAGCTGCATTTGGATATTCAGATAAAATATTTCTTCTTGTAGCTAGTGCATCATTTATACAACCACCAAGTTGATTTCTTGTACCACGATAATTAATTCCCACTAATAACGCTTTAACTGAATTTTCTTCACCTTTAACACTATATCCTTGATGTTTTTTATGTTTTTTTGGCATGAATCACTCTCCTTGTGCTAGTCACCAATAGATCGCCCCTGGGAGGGGCATTTTATAGAACAACTATAGCTATTATAGCAGGTTTTTAAGCCATTTTTTTATATGCTGAGCGCACATGAGTTTTCGGTGTTCTAAAAAACAAGTCGTGAAACTCGCCTTTCATAAAGCAAAGAACAACTAGAAGCCAAGGAGGCTCAAACAACACTCCTTGTTTTTTAGAACACCGAAAACTCATGTGCGATTACTATACTTGAGAGTGTACTGTTTTAAACATCATTTTAGTTTTTCTTAGAGTATATGAAGTAATAACAATAGTTATAGTACAGGCTGTCATTAAATAATAAGCAACAGAATCTACCCCACCAAAATGTTCAATAAGCCACATTGATATAATTGGCGCAATACCACCAAAGGCAACCGAGGTAAAGTTCCAACAAAATGCAACACTAGTAGCCCGTATATTAGTAGGAAATGATTCTGCAGTAAGAGGATTTAATGTTCCCTCTGTCATACCTATTAATGCCCCCATCAAAATAGAAAGTAATAGTATTGAAGATGAAATTCCTACTTTTAAAGATAATATAAATGGATAAGCTGCTAATAAAATACCTATGGTTCCTAAAATAATAATATATCTTTTATCGACTTTATCCGATAAATAACCAAAAAACACAGTTGCAACTGTATAACTCATTACCGTAAATAAATTAAATTTACCGGCAACATGAGCATCATAATTTAAAAAATTGATCATCATGGTTTTACCAAAAATAAAGACAATAAAAAATGATACTTGGGTAGTAAAAAAGATGGCAAATAGGTTAAACAAAGTTGATTTATGATTTTTTAACATTTCCATAAGTGGATTAGTAATTAATTCACTATTGTGCTTGGCAAGGATAAAATCTTCTGTTTCTAGAAGAGTTCTTCGCATATAAAAACCGATCATCGCACCAAATACGCTAATAAAAAACGGGATCCTCCAAGCAAAAGAATATATTGCATCGGTGGTTGCTAATGATTCTACTATAAAAATAGTGCAAGAACTAAGAACTAGACCAGAACCAACCCCAGTAAGCGCCATACAACCAAAAAAACCTCTTTTTCCTGGTGGTACTGATTCATAAAGATAAACACAAGATGCTCCAAACTCCCCACCTAATGCTATACCTTGCAAAATACGTAGTATAATAAGTACAATTGGTGCAGTAATACCAATTTGTTCATATGTTGGTAATAAACCAATACATATCGTTGGGATCGACATTAAAAGCATGGTTAAGGTAAGCATTTTTTTTCTACTGAATTTATCCCCAATATACCCGAAAATAATTCCACCAATTGGTCTTGCCGCCAAACCTACCGCAAACGTAGCAAATGTCATCATCATTGAAACATATGGATTATTAACAGGAAAAAACAAACTACTAATTACTGTAGCAAAGTAAGCATAAAGCGTATATTCATACCACTCTAGTACATTACCAATAGAGGAAGACAATATAGACTTTATAACAATATTTTTAGGTAGTCTAGACATATAAAATAACTCCTATATTTTTTGCATTTCCCATAATTTTTTATAAAAACTATCACGCTTTATTAGAACATTATGGGTACCTTCTTCGATTATCGATCCTTGTTCAAGAACAATAATTCTATCCATATGCTTTAATGTAGATAAACGATGGGCAATAGCCAAAACGGTTATGCTAGCATTATCCAAAATGGTGTTCAAGCTAGCTTGAATTAATTGTTCAGTCTCTGCATCTAGATGAGAAGTTGCTTCATCCAACACTAAAATAGGAGCATTTTTTAAAATAGCGCGAGCAATAGCAATTCGTTGACGTTGTCCACCGCTTAATTTTATACCACGTTCTCCTACTAAAGTATTATATTGTTCTGGCAACCCCATAATAAAATCATGAATGTTGGCTATACGTGCTGCCGCAATAACTTCCTTATCCGATGCCTTACTATTACCATAAAGAATATTCTCCAATATACTACGATGGAATAACAAGATATCTTGAGGAATTATAGATATGTGCTCCCGAACAGAATCTGACGAAAATTTAGAAATGTCATGATTGCCTATTAAAATATGTCCTTGATTAATAGTATAATATTTCAATAATAACGATACTAAGGTAGACTTTCCTGCACCAGATGTACCGACTAATCCAACTTTTTCTTTTGATTTTATATTTAAAGATAGATTTGAAAAAACAATTTTATTAGATTCGTAGGAAAAACTAACATCTTTAAATACAATACTTGGATTGATCACTTTCATTTTTTGTAAAGCATGATTGGTTTCTTTTTCTGTTATTGTTGTTAAAAGCTCAAATGCACTCTTAAAATCTCCAATGTTTTTCATAAATTCTTGCATTTTTTGAATCATCTGCCACAAATCCCAGGTCATTTTAATAGTAATACCCATCACAAACACCAAATCACCAGTAGATTGTTGACCAATTTTACGTAAATGGATCATAAATAAAAATAAAGAAACTAACATGGTGCAGTATAAAAGTCCCGCAACAATATTAGACAAAAAACTAAACTTATAAACTTTAATATTCGAAGGGATAAATTTTTTCTCAATTATGTGATTTAAACGCTTTAATTCAACTTTCCTGGTGGCAAAAGCAAAAACAGTAAACATATTGACAACATTATCTGCAATAAGCCCAAAAATATTATGTCTAACATTAGAATTAATAAAAGAAAGTTTATCCATAATTATAGAAAAACGATACATTATTATAAAAAAACAAATGAGCCAAATTGTAATAAATAAACATACTTTTAAGTTAACAATAGCTAACACAGCAGTTAACACAACAGTATTAGCAATCTTTGGCGTAAAATCGTGATGCATGGCTGCCCAAAAGTTATCATATCCATCCAAAATACCTTTAACTTTGCTAGTAATAGAACCAGAGTGAGTATTTTGAAAAAATTGATAAGAATTGTGTTGAATGTAATCGTACACTTCTAATAAAATAGATTGTCTTACATAAGGTTCAGCTCGCCACTCCGCAATATCAGCAATACGCCATAAAACATCAAACAATATTTGGGCTCCAATAAAAATTATTATTGGCCAACAAAGTGTTTGATAAGTCACCTCTCTTCCATCTGCAAAACTATCTACGACTAATTTTATTGCATAATTATTTGCAAAATCATAAAAGGCACCAAAAACAGGAGCCACTAACATTATTAAATAATGCCATTTATATGGCTTAATTACCGACCAAAGGAAGCTATAGATAGATTTATATTGTGCAATCTGCATATATATACTCTCGACTAATAAGTTTTCGGTATTCTAAAAAAATAATGAGCGATGTTTGAGCCCCCATGCTGCTGCTATTATCGCTACTGAGCGCAGGGCGAGTTCAGCAAATTATTTTTTTAGAATACCGAAAACTCATGCGCGGTCATTATACTACATTTTTTTAATTAATGGCATGTTAAGATAATGATTCATTCCTAATAATTTTTGATAAATAACTGTGTTAGTCATAACATTTTGTACATATTCACGAGTATCTTTAAATGGTATAGTTTCTATCCAGATATCTGCAGAAATATCATAATTTGGCAACCATTTCTGTACTCTACCTGGGCCTGCATTATATGCAGCAGTCGCTACCACTAAATTTTTATAACGATCTAACATTAATTGTAAATACTTACTACCTAATTTTACATTGTTATTTATATCTAATATATCACTATGATTTCTTAAATGCATATTTATTGTTTTAGCAACCATAAATCCTGTTTGCGGCATTAACTGCATTAAACCCAGTGCTCCAGCATAAGATTTAACATGAGGTCTAAATGCACTTTCTTGTCTAGTAACAGCAAAAACCCAGGCTGGATCTAATCGATTTCTCTTAGCTTCATTAACAATATATTGTGCATAGTATTGAGGAAACCTTAAAGATAAATCATCTTGTTGTTTTGCATCAGATAAGGCTGTAATAGCCCAATTTGGTATATTTAAATGATCTGCTAATTTTGCTGCTGCATGTAACTCCCATTCTACCATGTTTTTTAATGCTAAATTCCATTCTTGACTAGCTTTAGTAATTCTATCGAGTTGTAATAATTCGTATGCACGTTGAACTGATTTATTTTTTAAAACATCATTCATTTGTGCTTTACTAATATTAACAGCTTTAAATTTAAAACTATACGGTCTTAGTAATTTGGAACTAGATAAAAATCCATAATAGCTACGCTTCGTTGACAATTCTATTAAAATATTTTTTCCATCTATAGTCCGATTTCGCATTTCTAACGCTCTAGCGTACCAATACATCCATTTTTCTTTCTCTTTAAACTGATCTGGTAAATCTTCATATACTTCAATAATATTATGCCAACTGGCTTCTTTAAGGGCTAGCATTAATTGTAAATTATATACTTCTTGATCTCGATATTCTTTAGGGACTTTTTTCAACCATTCCCACGAATTAGGGTGAGACGATTTAGCTAAAGCTATTGCTATAGCCTTGATGATGTAATTAAAATGTCGTTCAGTAAATTTATGCATCTCTGATAAAATCTGCCAAATTTTAACTGCCTTTTCTGGTTCCTTTTTAGCAATTTTTAAAATTCCATGCATCAAAATTTCTGGAACAGCTGGATGATTATCTCCGGTAAAATAATGCTTTTTAATAACTAAAAATGGATTATCATTAATTTTAATCCATAAATCAACAATAGGACGTTCTGTCTTTGGTAAATAGTTTAATGCTAAATATCTCGCAAAATTAGCATTGTTAGCATTTATTGCTAATTTTATTCTCTGCCAAATCATTGCACGAGTCATTAATCCTCGTTTTTTCCAAGCATCAAAAACGGCATCACATGATGAAGGTTGTCCACTATGGTGTAACCAAATTGTTTTTATTCTTTCATCAAAATTTTCTAAGTTGTTTTTAAATTTATTATTTGCTTGAATAAAATAACATTCTATCTCTATATTGTCTGTTTCTTGGTATACTTGTAAAAAATCTTTCCATTTTTGTTGTTTAGCAGCATTTAATAACCAGGTATTTCTTAATGGTTTTATTAAAGGGGTGTCGCTATAATTAGAAATAAAATCGTATAATTTATCTAAAGATACTTCAGCAATAGATTGTTGCAAAGCTATAAATTGTAGATATGGATATAATGGGTAATTTGATAAATTTTTAAAAAATTTTTGTAATATTAATTCGTTATGTTTTAAGTTTTTATGTTTTTTTAATTCTTCTTCAGCTTGCAAAAACAATTTACGTTGTAAATGTAAATCTTTTAATGATGAAGATACATATATTTCTTCTTTTGCATAAGAAACATTAATAAAAAATAATAAAAAAACATATTTTAACAAAAAATTTTTGGATCTATTTAGCATAATTATTATATTTATAAACTATTACATTAACACCCTACATTTTAGGTTCTAAAAAATAAATCTTTAAAACCTAAAATTATATAGCGGATCTATTTATAAATTATAGCAATTATACTAAAATATAAAAATTTAAGTTATTCTGCCTCTGCTACTCTAATGTTAATTGCATGCAACCCTTTAGGTCCATTGTTAATTTCAAAATTAACCTTTTGACCAGCATTTAACCTTTTATAGCCTTCCATTACAATTGAAGAAAAATGAGCAAAAATCTCTTCTTTTTGATTTTCTCCCTCCATTGGACAAATGAATCCATACCCTTTTTGATTGTTAAACCACTTAACAGTTCCTCTTGCCATAATGCTACATCCTTAAACTACTAAAATTATATTATTATTTATTTTGAACATATTCCGCTATTAGTCAAGTTTTTTTAACATTCTAATATTACTTAAATAACGTTGTTGAGCCCTTTGCATACCTTGGGGTAGAGTTAAAGCTAGTTTTTTATTAGCTTCAATTTTAGAAGTGGTCAGCTCTGTAGGGAAAAATAAGGTTTCTAACCAATTATAATCTGGATCTTTTTTATTATCTAAACATTCTTCTTGTAGTTCTACAAATACCATTGGATCGTACCCAGCCTTATACATATAATTTATAACATTACTATCAATATTAGAAAGATTCCTATGTCCTATAGTTTCTAATGCTATAGCTAAGATAGCAGCAAGCTCCGCTTCATTTTGTAAACCCTCTAACATACCTTTGCTGACTGTTATTTTATTAGTTTTTAAATCAACATTAAAAAATTGGTCATTACTATTATAGAAATGAAACTTAATATCTAATGATGGTAGTTCTGGATCATCACTGACTATTAATAACCGTTTACCAACTCTACTGATATACTCTTCTATTATATGGGAGGTGTTAGGATTTTTTTTTTTAAGATCTTGATCTATATTGGGTGTACAACCAGCAATTATAATAATACACCCTAAAACGATAAACAGATGTTTAATATTAGGACGGCTCAAGTTAACACCCCATTAATATATTTGAATATATTTACAATGTTCTATATCTTTAAATGTCTATATTTATATCTGCAGCTCTTTTTTAAACTTAACCAGAACAATGAAAATTAAAAAATTAAAAAAAAGAATATTGATTGGATGGCGCGAATGGGTGAAATTCCCAGAATTAGGGATAGAAAAAATTAAAGCTAAAATTGATACCGGCGCTAGAACTTCAGCCTTGCATGCCTTTAATATAGAAACCTTTAAAACTATTAGAGGTAAAAATAGAGTAAGGTTTCAAATTCATCCTATACAACGTAATAATAATTATATTTTACATTGCGAGGCAGATGTGTTAGATCAGCGTTATGTAAAAAACTCTGGTGGAAATATAGAACATCGTTATATTATTACAACAACTTTACATATGGATAACGAATCATGGCCTATTGAATTAACATTAACCAATAGGGACCCTATGGGATTTAGATTGTTGTTAGGTAGAACAGCTATCAATAAAAAATTTTTGGTAGATCCTAACAAATCTTTTATAATTGGTAAAAATAAAGGAGTGTAATGAAATTAAAAATTGCTATTTTATCAAAAAATAAAAATTTATACTCTACTCGAAGGTTAAAAGAAGAAGCAGAAAAACGTGGACATTACGCACGTATTATTAATACTGTACGTTGTTATATGAACATTTCTTCTAAAAATCCAGAAATACATTATGCTGGAGAGAAATTAACTAATTTTAATGCCATAATTCCTAGAATTGGTGCGTCCATAACATTTTATGGTACTGCAGTCGTCAGACAATTTGAAATGATGCGAGTTTTTTCTTTAAATGAATCCGTAGCTATATCTAGAGCTAGAGATAAATTACGCGCTTTACAATTATTATCTCGTAAAGGAGTAGGTATGCCAGTTACTGGTTTTGCTTGTTCTCCAAATGATACCGACGATTTAATTAAAATTGCAGGTGGTACTCCATTAGTAATTAAATTGTTAGAAGGTACCCAAGGTATTGGGGTAGTATTAACCGAAACCATTCAAGCTGCAGAAAGTGTTATTGAGTCTTTTATGGGATTAAAAGCTAATATTATGGTACAAGAATTTATCGCCGAAAGCAGTGGTGAAGATCTACGATGTTTTGTTGTTGGCGATAAAGTAATTGCCGCCATGAAACGCACCGCCAAACCAGGAGAATTTCGTTCTAATTTACATCGTGGTGGCACTGCCACCCCTGTAGTCTTAACACCTGAAGAAACCAAAACAGCTATTAGAGCTACCCAAATATTAGGTTTAAATGTTGCAGGGGTAGATATAATACGTTCCAATAGAGGTCCACTAGTACTAGAAGTTAATTCTTCTCCTGGATTAAAAGGAATAGAAGCAGCTAGTAATAAAAATGTGGCAAAATCTATCATAGAATTTATCGAAAAAAAAATTAGTAATTTTTCTAATTCTACCAAGGGTAGCAAGGGTTAGGAACGCATGTGCGATTAGTATATATACTTTCAGCTAATGAGTTTTCGGTGCTCTAAAAAAATAATTCGCTGAACTCGCCCTACGCTCAGCAGCGCTAACAGCCAATAGAATGTGGCTCAAACACCGCTCATTATTTTTTTAGAGCACCGAAAACTCATTAGCTAAAAATATATATTCCTTAACTCGCTAGCAAAACGGTAGATGTGTTTAAAGTTGGTGTATGCAACTTAGACTGCTCTTTATCACTATTATCAATCTCAGATGAACGACTTCTTTGTACTATAGATGTATTTCTAAGTATACTATATTGAAGTAACAAATTTGAACTGTTGTTTTCTAAGGTACTATTACCGAAAATATTGTGTAAAGCGTTATTTATTTTTATTGTATTTATTGGTTTTAAGACATGACCATTCATTTGAGCTTCTTTAAAATTTTGCAGATCTACTTCTGAACCATTACTAGTACAAGCAATTATTGGTAAAACATTACTATTAAATTTAGCTCTTATAATACGTGTTGCTTCCAACCCACCCATAACAGGCATATTTATATCCATAAATATTACATCAAATTTTTTATTTGATGAATTACAAATTAAATCAACAGCTACTTGTCCATCATTAGCAGTATCAACAGTATGTTCCAATTTTGTAAGAATACTTTGTAAAAAAGCCCTATTTACTGCACTATCATCCACAACCAATATATGTAGTTTTTTAGTAATGCCGCTTAAACAACCAACCCCCGATGGAGATTGAGTTAAAGTATTACCTGATTCACTAGATGATTCTAATAATTCATTGGCCATTATTTCAAGTTGTGTTACAGCATTAACAACTATACATTTGGTTGATTCTATTTGTAGATCACTTTGTAATAAATCCATCGCAAATAAGATTTCCTGTAAAGGATTGCGCATTTTATTGGAAATATTTGCACAACGTTTTTTAGGTGATAACGGCTGTATACCTAAAATATTATTAGATCTTTTTTTTATAATTTTATTAAATAAAGCATGCGCAATATAAAACACGGAGCTAATTGATATAACAGAAATAATATTTATAGAAATAATAATACCAGGATTAACACCACCGTTTACATTTCCTGAATTATCCATATATTTTTCTATTAAATATACAACCACACCATTTATTAAAGAAAACATCAACAATAAGGATCCCACCTTTAAATATTGTAATTTTTTATTATCACAAATTATTTTGCTGCGCTTTACAGTAACATTAGTGCTGGGATGGATCATAATAATTTTAACTT
>CAIVQA010000083.1 GCA_903907935.1 uncultured Francisellaceae bacterium | reverse complement strand
GTAATTTTTTGAAATCGCCTTTGATAAATTGCTGTTTTTTGAAATTGACTTTGATAATTTTGAAATCGCCTTTGATAATTTTACTCCTTGTAAAATAAGGATTTAGGCTGGTTTTTTTGAAATCGCCTTTGATAAATGACAAATACCGATAATCCTCATATCCATTTAGTCATTAAAGGTACTGAACCAAACGGCAAAGATCTAATTATCAAACCGGATTATATTAGCCATGGTATGCGATTTAGAAGTAGTGATCTACTAACCAGAGAGTTAGGTCCTAGATCAGAGTTATCCATTGCTAAATCTAAACAAAAAGCTTTGCTACAAAATAGAGCCATTGCCATAGATTATAAAATTGCAGAACTGTCTAGAGCGCATAACGGAAAATTTACGCCGTTTATTTTTACAGAACTTGATCAAATTAAAGCAGCCCAAGTAAGAATTAAATACTTACAAAATTTAGGATTAGTTACTCAGCCTAACAATTGGCCAAAGAATTTTTACCAAATTGATGTGAATTTAATCGAAAAGCTAAAAGATTTAGAGGCTCACCATGATATTTATAAAAAAATATCTAGGTTTGGAATTAAAGAAGTGCGTCAACATTTACCTAAACAATCCATGATTGGCAGGGTAATTAGTAAAGGGCTACAGGATGAGTTAAATACTACCTATTATGTAATATTAGATGGTGCTGATGGCAACAAGTGGTATGTAGATCTATCTAAACACCGAAATATTGAAGAATTAAAGGTGGGGCAACTTATCATTTTAGAATCTAAAAATTTAGCTAAAGAAGGCCAAACAGCTACAATAAATCAGCCAAATAGAACCCAGCCCCAAAAATTATATTTTGATCCAGGCAAATCTTTAGCAGATCTAGTTAAAGCACCAGGAGTAACTATTCTAGATCGCTGTTTAGTTAATAAAGATTTACAAGCGGTATTAAGCAATAATGGAGTAGGTACTGAAATTAAAACGGCTCTTAAAGAACGTCAACAAATATTAATTGAGAGAGGGCTAGCTAATGTTTTCGACCAAAAAATTACTATTAATAAAAATTTATTGGATTCTTTACGTAAGCAAGCGTTATATCAATACAAAAATATGTTACGTAAAAATGGGTATAATGTTTATGATGAAGTACCAAGGGGTTTTATAGGAACCGTTAAAGACAAAGTCACTTTATCTGGCATTAATTATGGATTAATAGAAGGTAGATGCCAAAATTTGGTTGTGGTTCCTATTTCTAATAAAGAGTTCTTAAAATTACATGGTAAAAATGTATCACTAAGTTATGGGGTTATAGATAATGGAGCACCTAAAATTATTATTAAACCAGTAGGTAAAGAGTTGTAAATATAATAATTATATACTTCAACTAAATAAAAAATTAGAGAAATTGTGTTCATAGTGAATATTTGTTATTTTTATTGTTTCATTATAGGGAGATAAATGAATGCTAAAAGTATTTGTAAGCATTGTGTTATTAGGCAGTTCTGTTACGAGTTTTGCTCTTAACGAATATTTTGACAGTATGAGTCAGGTCGATAAGAATAGGCTAGAAAAACACTGTGTATCGGCAAAATCAGAATCAGCTAAAATTAATCCTGTCAAGGATGCATCAGAATATTCTGCTTTGATTAAAGAGCTTATACAAAAATATCCAGATTTGAGTTTTATCAATCCATGCGGATGGTAGAAGTATTATTATCATAAATGTCATCCAAATTTTGTACTGAGTGTAATGGATGACCCTTTGGCTAGTTATTCTTACCAGTGTACTACTTATAAAAATAAAAGATCTAAAGAAGGATTTGAATTGAAAAAAGAAGATGCTGAACCAGTATACTTAAATCTAACAGTTAGGTTTTGAGTAACAAATGCTTATTAAACCTAATTAGTGTAATCAAATAACCAAACTGGAATAAAGATATTGATATGGAATTTTCAATAATATTAGCTAATTTTATACGTTGTACTTTGGAAGACTCATTCAATAATGCTATTAAAGCAAGCTTGAGCGATCTAGCTATAATCTTTTCTGTTGCCTCCATCAAGTTTCCATTATTAGATCAATTACTACAAGAAGTACAAATTAAACAAGGGTTTATTCATATACAATTAAGTATTAACCTGGAACTAATCTCTGGAGCACAATGGGAAGGAGAAAATAATACTATTGTTATAGATAGTAGAAGGTTTGATCATAATAACTTAATAGATGTAATAATCTTTGAGTTATGTAATGCTGTTAACCCATACCTTCAAGCTATAGAAACGCATATAAAACGAATAAATTCAGCTGAACAATATGCTTTCTTATATGAAATTGCGGAGCATTTTTCTGTCCAACGGTTTCAGAGCATATCGGTAGAAATGCTAGAATTTACATATAAAAATACAAATGAATTAGATGAATATACCAAAGAACGAATAGAAAAATCATTACGAAAAATAAAAAAGTCTCAAATAAAGCACCATACCTTTTCTATGGCCAGGTGGATCAAATTAACCGAAAAAAGAAATGTCAAGGAAAATGAACCACATGTTCGCATTTATATTAATCAATTTTTACTTAATAGATATTATGACGAACTTTTAGATGATTATACTAGAAAGGTTATTACCGATATAATTAATAACAAATTTGATCAATTAAAATTTAACTATTATCAAAAAATGGTATACCAGATTTACCAAGATCTTAATAATATACTACCAATGCTGACCACTAGCAGTAAAATTCACGATATATTATTTGATAACATTCACTTGTTTAGCGTATTTAAAATTCTTGATGAGGATAATTTGGAACGTATTAAACGTGAATTAAGATCATTATTACACTCTTATAATCCAAAAATGATATTTTTTTTGGAGATCATAAATGTATTGTTCTATGTAATAGGGCAACAACAGTATGAAAATGATTTTGAAGCATTTAATTCTAGGTATGAAAAAATATTGATCAAGATATTGTTTGCTATTTTGCTGGAATCGGTTGGCGATTCAAATTCAAGTGAAAATGGTGATATTTATAACGCCATGTTAAAATATCATTCCATACTACAAGAGATTAAACATACCGATCAGCAATTAGCAAAAAAATATAAAACCAGCTTATATGGGTATAGCTTAAAGTTTCTTAAACAAGAGAAAGAGGATCTGCAACAAGAACGAAATGGAAATTTAGATTTTAGTCAAAATTCAATCCAAATTCTTTTTAATTCTTATACCTATTTAAAAAGCTTTGCGACCCAAAGAAATGAAGCTTTATTAAATAGTAAACAAAATACTAAATATGATCAGAAGATCCTATCATCTTTATCATTATCCATTGGTTGGTATAGTAAGCCATCAATAACATTGTAAACAAACAATAACTAGAATTTATTTTTTATGGATTTTCAAGAAAACGTCAAATACGTCGAGTGTAAGAAGAACTTTTGGGGTTAGGTTCGCTAATAATTTATTTTGGGTTTTCACTTTAATTTTTTAACATTAGAGATATTTTACAGCAAAGAATTGGGTGAGCCTAGAGGCGAGGTACTATTAAGAACGACAAAATTATTAACCATAAAAACAAATTATGCTGAGTTTTTCATAAACATTTTAGTAATAATACTATTGTACTAACTAGAAAAAACTGATAGTGTTGTATAAATAGGTAACATAATAGTGTTGTTTAGGTTGGCTGACCAATACAAGTTTTTTGGTTAAAGTTTCGCATCATTTTGGTGTTATTATAAAAAAATTTTTACCGCAATAAATTTATGAACGATTTATCTTGCTGGGAAACTAAATTTAAATATTGTTGCTACTCGAAGCGACTATTAACAAAACTTTTATTACTTAATAAAACAGCAAAATCAAAAATAAATATGTTAGAAATTAAAAAAGCGATTTACTATGCTAAAAAGTATCATAACTTCCAAATGCGTCAATCTGGGGAACCGTATTACTCACACCCGCTGGAGGTAGCATATAATATTGCTGATTATATTTTTGAAACAAATATTTTAGTTACTAGTATACTACATGACACGATTGAAGATACTGTTCTTACTAAAGAAATGATTGATTGTATTTTTGGTTCGGTAATTGCAGAACAAGTTGAGGCGTTAACTAGGATAAAAATAAATGAAAAAATTAGTGCAGGTGAACTAGTTGATTTATTGTTTAAGCAAGAAAGAGAAGATCTGTTACTTATTAAATATTTTGATAGATTACACAATATGCAAACGATTAGTGCTAAATCATATGAAAAAATTTCAAAAACAGTTGAAGAAACCTTTAAAAAATTTATAAGCCTTAGTATATATTTAGAAGCATCTTTACCTAAATTGTTAAAAACTAATGAAGATTTACTAAATTTATGTTGTCAACAATTACTCATTAAACAACCTTACTTATCTCCTTATTGTGTAATGAAAATTTCTGAGGATACATTCCAGCTGCCTTTTCTAACTGTTCAAAATGAGAAATTCCAAAATTGAAGCCAATAATTGCGGGAATAAAAATTATTAATAATCCCCAATGATCAAATGTTTTTGTTAAATATATTAATCCAAAAGATGTAATAGTATACATTAAGGCTCGCGATAGTGCATAAATAAAACTAGCATAAGTAAATCGTTTAAATACTGGAAAATTAGCAAAGAAAATAGCAGCAGATGGTGTGGTTGAAGGTTTAAACACACAAATAAATATTTGTATTAATAATAATTCTTTAACTGTAGTAATATTAAAAAGTAGATATGGAATAAATATTACAAAAATGGAAAATATAATTATTCGTACATTGATAATTTTTAATGGATATATTTTGTAACTTAGATACCCATAAAATACAGCTATTAAAAAATCTACAGCTGCCAATATTAAATTGTGCTGAATAACTTGTTGGGCAGAATAATTAAAAGAATATTTTAATATTCCTGCACAATGAACAAATATAAAATAAAACCAAATTGGCCCAGAACATCGTATAAAAAAATAGGCTAACGAGGTTTTTTGATTAACTTTTTTATTTACAAAAGGATCTTCTTTTATAACTAAAGAACTATCTATATTAGTTTTTTCTAAATTCTTTTTAAGTCTAAATTTTGCGTTTACAAATTCTGGAGTTTCTCTAAGAGCTGTTCTAGCAATAATACCTACTGTAGCAATTAAAGCCCCTAACCAAAAAGCGTAACGCCAGTCTAACCCAAGCACTAATACCGTATTTGCTACCACTAAAGCTGCAAAACCACCTAAAAAATCTGCACATCCTACAAAAGTAACAACAGGATAACGTTCTGGTATTTTAATCAGTTCGGTTAAATAAATTTGAGCTCCAATGATCTCTCCCATTGAAGCCATTCCTTGGAAAACACGACATGCTATAATTAAAAAAGAAGCGGTTATGCCTATTTGTGCATAAGTTGGTAAAATTGCCATAGTAGCACAACAAATAGCCATCATTACGGTTGTTATTACTACTGTAGCTTTACGTCCAACATTGTCACCTATATAACCAAAAATTAAGGCACCAAACGGGCGAAAAATAAATGTTATACAGAATGTCATGGCTGAAATTAAACTAGTTGTATGTGGATCGGTTTTAGGAAAAAATAACTCATTTAAAAGTACACCCATATGCACATAAAGCATGAGATCAAAATATTCTAAAAATGTGCCTATTTGCAAAATAAAAGTAGCTTCTCTTTGCTCGCGACTTAATGAAGAAAATATTCCCATGTTGATCTCCTTTTACTTTATATTAATATTTTAAAGATTTTTTCTATTTATTAATTGTTTATAATTTAACCAAAAGCCTTCTTGTTCTAAAATTTCAAAACGTAATTTTTCTAAATTTTCATCTATGTTAGGCAATGGCATAAATGATGTAACCACATAATGAAAACCATAAAAATCTATTTTTAATTTAAGACATAATTGGTTTAATGATTCAAGATTTGTAAAGCGATTATCAATAAATATAATTGTTTTAGGATAATAATTATATTTACTCAACATGTATTCTAATACTATACCTTTATCCATCCCTGCTGTTAAAATGACTCCTGCTTTCAACATTGGCATCCCTTTACAATGGTCTTGAAGAGATATTCTAGTGCTTTCTAAATCAACAGCTAATTTTTCACCTTTTAATGGAGTTAAAGATAAAAAAGAAAGATTAACACTATTTAATCCATTGATCCTAAAATCTTCCATTTGTTTGATAATTCCAAATTTACCAGTACCCATAGCAGTTAAAGCCATTGTTGGTATATGCTGTGCTGTTAAATAAGCAAATACCTTAATTATTCTAAACTCTATTAATTGCCATTTGATAGTAGAAAAAATATTACTATGTAAAATTTCTATTTGTTGCGGAGGTAATCGATTTTTAAGTTCTTGCCATAATTGAGTTCGGTATGGATGTCTAAAATCATTATCATTATTAGGCATTATTAATACGCTATCAACATCAAAAATTACCAAAGTATTTTTATTGGCCAGCTTAAGTGTTTTAGTAACTGGAACAAAATTATAAATTGTTTGAATAGAACTTTTGTTGACGATTTGATTTATTGTTGATGCCAAAAAAATTTTTTTAACCATACTTTTCTATCTATTGAAACACTATTTAAATATTATTTAAACAAAACCAATAAAAACCCAAACAAAACTTTAATTATTTTGTTTTACGTTTTTTATAATTTTGATATTTTAAAAATTTTTAGATTTTTTAAATTTAAACGATTGATTTAAATGATTAATATTTTTTAATTTGCAAAAAAGAACATTGAAATATTTTGAGTATAATATTAATAATCATCACCCATAACCTTACTCAATTTCTTTGGTGTGAGCATGTATTTTTGCAAAAACATACTCACGCCAAAGAAATTAATAAAAATTAAGATACTTTAAACTAGAAAACTTTATTT
>CAIVQA010000082.1 GCA_903907935.1 uncultured Francisellaceae bacterium | reverse complement strand
CTAGGATCATTTCCTATTTAGGGAATAATTTTACGATCCATGATGCTTGCAGTTATCCTGCTACAGCTAAATTACAATTAGTGGGTATGGTAGAGAATAAATTAAAATTATTTGCTAATGGCAAGAATGGTATAACAAATTATGATAACTTCATGAAATTGGCTGGACCTTATTGGATGTCTTGTACTCATACTAATTCAAAGATCCCGATATTATCACCAGACGAATATTTGAATTATTACAAAAATCAATAGTGTTTTACTATTAAACGTTGTTATAATATTGAAAAAGAAGAATTGATTTTTACGAAATTTTATTTTGATAAATTAACAGGAAATATCAAGTTAATTGTATTAAAATACTGAATTATGAGTGTTTATAAAAACGTTGATCAACTCAGGGAACATTGCGTCAAGGTATTCAAATGACTAACCGTGTGCAAAATTTGAGACATTTCGTAGGATCCCTACTTCGATTTAAAAACCAATTCTGTTATTTTGATTTTTTAAAAAATGGCGATAATAGGGAATTTCCATTAGGTCGCTTACGTTACTTTAGAGATAATGTGTGGAGTCTAGCTTTCTTTACTTACTGCGATGAAACGTATCAACCTTGTGTTTTCTTAAACGGTGAATTAGAAGGTACTTTGTAGAATAGGATTAAAATATGTTAAAAGCGTATAGGTGATTAAGAGGCTTTTTTTATTTGTTCCTTTGTAACGATTGAAATTTTTTGTTAGTAAAGGATCGAGTTATTTTTTAGATTATTATGAAATGATAATATTTGGTTAATGGAGTTGTATGAAAATAAAATTTAATCAAAATCTTTACCAAGATTTTTTAAAACTAAGGAAAGAATTAAAGGAAACATTTCCAAAATGTTTCTTTGATCTAGGAAATGAAAAGCCTTTAAAGATTGGCATTTTTCATGATCTCATGGCAAGACTGGGTGGATTACCTCAAGCACCAAGTAAAAGATTAGTTAAACTTTTTATGGGCGTTTATACTAACTCAATTTTTTATAGAATAGCTTTAATTATTCCTAACGCTATGCGAGTCGATTTAGATGGTAATGAAGTAGGCATGATTTCACAGGAAGAGCGGTTTAATGCTAAAATAATTTTTAAAACAATCGTCTGGGATTTAGATGAAAGTGAGCTGGAACAATACAAAAAAGAAAAGGCAGCAAGATTAAACAAGCTACTTAAAAAGGCAGAAAGATCTAAGGAGATCATTAAAAATCCTGATCATAATGTTAAAAAAGAAGACAAAGAAAAGTATAATCAACCAAAGAATACCAAGACTGCTACAACTAAAAACAGTCCGATCATAATTGTTAAGAAGAAAAGAAATATTGCCATTCCAAACCAGACACTATTACAAGAATCGTGATTCAACCAAAACATAATCCAATAATGGAGTCCATACATAAAAATCAAATGAACTATAATAACGGTATTTTAATATTTTCTCCTTCAGATCTAACGCTTTATATGGAGAGTGCATTTGCGTCGTGGATGGAACATTATGCAATCTTAGATCCAGCAACCACTCCTGAGCCAGATCAACCAGATGTAATGATGCAATTATTACAGACAAAAGGTAATGTCCATGAGTTAGCAACTTTAACCAAGCTAAAAGCTAAAGGTTTAAGTGTAGCAGATCTCTCTAATACTAATATAGATTTTGCACTAGAAAATACTATAAATGCTATGCAATCTGGAGTTGATGTTATTTTTCAGGCTAGTTTAAGTAAACGACCATTTCACGGGCGCGCCGATTTTTTAGTGAAGGTTCTTGGAGAGAGCATGCTGGGAAATTACCATTATGAAATTTGGGATACAAAATTATCCAAAACAGTTAAACCTAACTTTATAATGCAGTTATG
>CAIVQA010000081.1 GCA_903907935.1 uncultured Francisellaceae bacterium | reverse complement strand
AATGTATAGCATTAACATAATTATACAGTTGTTCACAGTTTTTGGGGATAAATTATGTATATATTGACAGCAACAACGGTTTTAACCAATAAACAGCTAAGCTATTACGTTATCTTTATATTTAACATATTCTAGCGGGTTTTGGTTGTTGTCAAACGGTGAAACTTCTGACAAGCATCTTGCAGCAGCAGTCTTACCCAAATCAAACCCTTTAAACTTAAGCTTCTTGTGCTCTGAGTAATTAAATCTGTCTCTCATTATAGCTAACCAAATTGAATAGTTAAAACTAGGAGTGCTAATATTATCTACAGCTACTTGCTCCCAGTAAGCTTGTGCTTTTACCATTCCAGCTTCATAAGCATCTAAAAACTCCTGGTACTTTTCTAACCAATCACAAAAAGTTCTAAGCGCTATTTTAACCTCAGCGCAAAACATAGCTCTGCTTTCACCTTGAGACAACATTTTAAGTAAAAGCGGAACATGAGCGCCAGCATCGTATTTTGGAGGGGTGATTTGATATCTTTCCTTTTTTAAGCTCATATTAAATCCTTTTAAAACTTTAAATTATTAATAATTGTATCATACCATGTAATTTAGTTAAATTGTATTCTTGTGCTTTGAATTGCTTTACAAAACTGATAAGCAGCCTAAGTAAGCACTTGATCGGAGTAGGCGGTTGTGGTAGCCTGCAGGGTGTTTCTTAATAGAGGCTGCGATATACTCTTATAGTTCTGTATTGGACAAAGTTTTTATTTAAGTTAAAAATTAAGTCTTCTCTGCACCCGCGGAGGTGTTTCTTAATGGCTGTGATGTGTATATTGTTGTAACCAATCTTCTCCGCGTTAGCGGAGGTGTTTTAAGAAACGGTATCCCCTCAGCCTCGTGCGGAGGGGTATTTTACAAACGAATCACCTACAATCATTACCAACCAAAACAACGATTGCAAACTAAAAACGCTTTACATTTTTAAAACGAAACACAACTGTTTTAGCTTACCAAAATAGCTAACCATATACCAAACCACCCACACAACCAAAAAACACCACCAAAGCGACCGCAGACCCCCTTTAAACACGGCCAGGAAGCCATTCACAAGTGCCAACCTTTAGCCTGCAAATTGATAAATTATCTTTTGCTTCAACCTAGTAAGCCGCGGTCTAAATCTACGGTTGCTTACAGCCAGGTTTAAAGCCTCTTGCTCTGCAATCACTACTACCAATTGCTTACCCCTAGTTACGCCAGTATAAATTAAGTTCCTTTGCAACAGCATGGAATGCTGCTCACATATAGGCATAATAACAACAGGATACTCAGAGCCTTGTGACTTGTGAACGGTTATTGCATAAGCTAATTTAACATCTTCTAGCTCTGTAAAGGCATAACTAACCAACCTGTCGTCAAAGCAAATCTGAAGAAGTTTATTTTCAAGGTCTATCGACTCTATGATACCAGATTCACCGTTAAAAACAGCCTTGGAATAATTGTTTACCATTTGAATTACTTTGTCGCCGACCGCAAAAGTGCTACCCAATCTTGAAATACTTTTTTTGGGATCATTAACATTAGGATTGAACCTCTTTTGCAGCAGTTTATTTAGCTCAATAGTGCCAGTCTCAGATTTCTTTACAGGAGTTAACAATTGTACACCTTGCTTAAGGTCCTCATCTGATAGCTCTAGCGCGGTCTGAACTTCTGCTATAACACTTAGCACCTGTCCTGGAACTGCTGAGTAAGGGTTTAGTACTGGAGTGTGACCTCTGCGTGATGTTACTTTTAAAATGTCATCCTTAATTTGGGAAAACTGCTCTAAGGTATTACCCGCTGGAAAAGCTACACTGCCGCTTAAATCTTGAGTTGTGATTTGCCCAACATGCTCAATATTCTCGCTGCTCAATACTTTGTAATGTACTATGCCATCTTCAAGCTTTAAATACACCTTACGTTGATCAAACTGTTGCTGCGGCTGCAAGTCTGCCAGTAAAGCAAGGGTATATTCTTTCTCAGTCTTTGCCATTTTTACCAAATAAAAATCACGCTCCTTCAAGGATAGGTGTAACTTTTCTGGTTCATCAAAGCTGGTGTATGTATGGGGTATGCCTTTGATAATATCGTGAGACACCTTAATAATTTGTGAACCTTCGTCCTGTCTGAATATTGTGTTTAACCTAACAAAAGCTATATGCCTAGAGTTTATTAAATCATGCAGTACAGAACCTGCCCTCACTGACGGCAGTTGATCTACATCCCCAATAAGAATTAGAGTGGCATCACGAGGCATTGCTGCCAATGTAGCTTTGAACAAAAAAACATCCAGCATTGAGGCTTCATCAATCAAAACAAAACGTGCTTCTAACAAGTTATCGGAATTTCGGTTAAAGCTATAGTTTTTCCCCTTACATTCTAACATACGATGTATAGTAGTGGCTTCCATTCCAGTTGCTTCACTAAGCCTTTTTGCAGCTTTGCCGGTAGGCGCAGCCAGTAAAATTTTACTGGTATGCTTTGATATAAGCTGTAAGATAGCTTTTGCAACTGTAGTTTTTCCAGTACCTGGACCACCCGTTATAATAGTAACTTTATTACAGATGGCTGTTTTAACAGCTGCTATCTGGGAGTCTGATAATTGTATGTTTGAATGTTTTTGTACATTTGCTATCTCAATTTCAACGTCTATGCCGTCATACCATACTGGAGCAGATTGATTAAGCAAATATAAATCTTTTGCTATACTACACTCAGCGTCGTAAGTGCTTTTTAGCAGTATTAAGCCAGTATTATTGCAAGGCTCATACACTATATGCTTTTGCTCGTATAAGCTACGCAAGGCCTTTTTTACGCTTTCGTTAATCACACTTAATTGCCGTTCTGCTTTCGCTATTAAGGTTAATACCCACATAGCACAACTGCCATTATGCTCCTGTTCTTGCAAGATATGCTTTATGCCAGATTCCAATCGGAACGTGGAGTCCTTAGAAATTCCTAGCGATAACGCTATGCGATCGGCAACCGCAAAACCTATACCTTCAATATCATCAATAAGCCTGTATGGATTTTTTGATATTTTGGTGATGGTAGCATTACCATATACCTGATAGATCTTCATCGCCATTTTAGTTCCAATACCACGGTGATGCAGAAACACCATTGCGTCTTGGCTTTCCCAGTTCTCCTTTAACGATTGAAGAATAATTTGAGCTTTCCTTTTGCTCACCCTTAGTAATTTCAATGATAGTTCTGGCTTGCGCTTTAATACCCTGAATGTGCCGTCACCAAAGGCTTTGACAATGCGTCTTGCTAGTTTTGGGCCAACACCTTTGATAAGACCTGAGCGCAAGTACTTAACCATCCCATCCCTAGTTTGTGGTGGCAGCACTCTAATTACAGAAGCCTTAAATTCCTCACCATAGCGCGTATCATCCCCCCACTTACCGTAGCACTGTATTAAGTCGCCAGCAGTTAGCTTACTAGAACGAGCGGTCATTCTGTGCACCCCTTTATTTGGGGGCGCGTCTAGGCTAACCATCATCGAATGAAATCCGTCGCTTGAGTTATAAAAAATAACCCTTCTTAACTTGCCAGTTAACTCTTGCCAGGTTGAGCAGTTAGTTGCGGTGCTTTCCATGCTTTTGTCCCTCCTTGGAACGATTAAAATTAATTATCTTTTTTTACCATTAAGTTGCTTGGTTAACATATTCCCGTAACATTTGTAACACTTTTGATTTTTAAAAGTGTTACAAAACGCACCCCAAAAAAAGTCAATACATCTATAGCTTTTTTGAAGTCTGTAACATTTGTAACACCTGTAACACCAAAAAAATAACACCATCCTAAAAACACTCCTCCATTCTTACAAAACCAAAAAGATATCTGAACACATGGCGTCATCTATTTATCTAACTAATTATATAATATATATATATACGGCTTTTTAGGTGTACTTGTGTTCTGTTTGTGCGGTTTTTTTGGTAGCACTCTTTTTTCGATGTTACAAGTGTTACAAATGTTACAAGCTTCAAAAAAGTCAATAAACATATAGCTTTTTTGAGGGTGGATTTTGTAACACTTTTGATTTTTAAAAGTGTTACAAGTGTTACAAAAATATGTTTTTTAAATAACTGATACACGTTTAAACCACTAATTATTCCTGTCCAGGTCAGCTATCAACATTTTGTTCCCATTAAAAACGTAGAATCGCTTGGGCGCGTCATTTAGATGGGCAAACCGTACTAATTTGGTTGACTTGCCATCTCCCGCAAGTTCTAGCCAACCATTTTTTAACATGGTTTCGGTAACCATCCTTTTTTCAAACCCAACACAAAGATGCTTCTCATACTGCTGAGGCGACATGAAAAAAATATATCCGTTTTTAGTTTTTTTGTAATAGCCAGTCGTGTTATAGGTGATTTTTTCCTCGGAAATTCCCCCCGAATCGTCTACAAAGACAAAAGAACTTCTCCAGTTGGTCTCAAAAAAAAGCTTCACCGAGGTTAAGATGTTTTCCTCTTCCTGAGTGGAAGATGAGTTTTTATCCGTCATGTACTCTTTAAAAATCTTTTCTATAGCACTATAAGCAGCACCTTCAGGCCATCCAGTTATGCCAGCTTTAGTGGCGATTTCACCTGCTGTTGCTAATAGCGCAAAACCTGATGATACCCTGACCGTTTGTCCTTTGGAATCTGGGTAAGGCTTTAGCAAAACAGCATGATTTTGTTTATATAGCTGCTTAATTTCTTCTAAAGTTAAAGAGGTTATATTTAACTCGGCGGTGTCGATAGTTTTAACCTCAAGGGCTTTAACGAGAACTTTTAGCCACTCAATAAAAACTACACCATAGTATTTGCTAGAGTTTTCATCCAACAGATCAGCAAAAGTTGAACTGGAAGAAATACCGTGCAACTCTTCAAAAACCCCGTGTTTTTCAGTGGCCTGTGCTTGAATATCAATCTGCCTTATTTGTTGCCCTACTTTGACTTTTCTTTTGCTTTCTGACAGTAAACCAATTAATCCAGTCTCACCAGATGACAACCAAAGCAATTCCCAGGTAAAAACTTCCTTTGGGAGACCGTGGCAATTAGCTCTGCCCTTGCCTGACCCGTTAGCAAGCATATATAAGATTCTATAAAAATCCTCTGCGTGTGCTTGCGAAAGTTCGTCCAAGATCAAAACGCTGTCATTATGAAAGTAGGCAATACCTTCAAGACCATTATCAGTGTGCCTCCATTGCCGCACATACTTTTTAGAGCCACAGACGGAGGCGGCGACCTTAAGAATTTTTGTTTTGCCAATACTGCTTTTCCCAACAAAATGAAATCCCATTGAAGAGCCCCCCAGAAGACGTAAAAGCGGAGCAGCGAACATAACGCAAACAGCAAGCACCAAACGACTATTCCCTATACAAAACTTCCCCACATTTTCTTGCCATTCCAGCAGTGTGCCTTGTTGTGTGTAGTGGTTAACTATTGGAAATTCGCTCTGATGCCAGACTTTCGGGTGGGTTGGGTTAGCGTGAATGGTCTGGTCTGGCAATACGAAGCAATTACCATGCCAGCCTGTATGAGTCGTACAGGTTTCTAATGGTAAGGTTTCAGCTGCTTCGGAAATATACTGCAAAAGATAGTCGTTTGTACGTTTGCCAGCTTTAAGTTTTAACCCCAAATGTAGTAACTCCTTTCGGATTTCAGCACCATCGCCACTCAACAGTTTTGAAGGCAAACACCATACGTGACAAACATCATCTCTATTATAAATTTTTAGTATTATACCCCAAGATCTACTATCTGAACCTCTAATTTCGGCGGTAACCTCCAAATAGCCGCAAATTTTAGTGCTTTCGACTTGTACTTCTTCTTTTTCGTTGTTTTCTTTGACACTAATTTTATGATGGACAACACCACTTTTTCTATCACATGTAAATGTATAACTCAATCCTTCACCTACAATAACTGAATTATTAAGAGCTCGCTCAAGTTGTTTTTGACCGTTACCCTTACGTTTGTTATAATTTTTTATAGCATTAATGATGATGTTGTCAACAGTGGCGGCATCGTCGCTTTGGGAAAGTTTTGGGTAGTCTGCATTGTCTATCGATTTTTTAAGATCTTGATTAGATAGTTTTTTGTCTGATGCTACTTGTGAATCTATAACTGTATTTTCTGTTAACTGCTTTTCCACTTCTTGAATTCCTTTTTTTGTAAACAAATCATTGAAGTCTTTACCGCTACTTACCAGAGGGAAAGTGTATGGAATTTTATATAATTTAGATGCTCTTTTAGCAGCTTCCAGCCCTCCTAAATCGCTATCAGCAACGATTAGAAATTTGTATTTATTCTTAGGATAAAGCATTAGCACGCTATTAATCGCTGATGTTAGGTTTCCTTTGCCAAAGGTTATAATCGCTAGCTGCCCTGTAGTTTCATTAATGGTGGCAGCTGTTGAAAAACCCTCACAAAAATGTACGGTTTCTGTTTTTCCTTCGACTATTCCGAAGTGGCCTCTTACGCGTGACCCAGGTAAAAAACACTTGTTGTATGGCTTGTTTGGGGCGATAAACTGAATTGCTTGAGGTATCATATTATGGTTGTAAGCAACAGTAATTAAGGAGTTGCTTTTTGCTGTAAAGGTGGTATGGCTGCTATCTTCGTCACCTTCTAAGAATTCCAGTGTCTCACTGTCAAGTTTCAAGTCTTGTTTTAGCACCTTTATGCCATGAGGGGAAATTTTTTTTGCCTGACAATAGGGATGATCACTAGTTGCTAGTGCGCTGGTTTCTAAAATTTCATAAATTTTTTCAACCACCGTAGGAGCGGCAGGTAAAGGTATCCCTGTGGCTTTTAAAAAACTATTGGTTTTAGCTAGAACTGGGCGAGCGACGAATTCTTTTAAAACTCCTCCAGCTTCCTTTACCATGAGAAGAACAGTTTTTATAGTGATTGGATTAGAAATTTGATCATTTTTCCCAATGCTTTTCCAAGTAGCGATAAAATCTTTTTCCCTGTATTTAGCACACTCGTTACTACTGCTCCAAGCTTTGCATACCTCATAGGCTGCCTCGCCAAACTCATGCTTAGACCCTGCTAAAACTTTAAACCACTCTTCGCGACACATGTCAGGGTTGAGGTGAGACAGTAACTGCTGTAAATCTTCTAACGTTATTTGTTTGGTTGTTGATGTAGGGTTGCTATTATTAATGCAAGGTATATAATTTAACATTATAAAGTTTCCTTAGTGCTGCGAGCACAAATTTATGTTGAAAAAATAGTCTTATAAAGCCAGTGTCTGCTGGCTTTTCTGTTTGTAATTCAGTTATCTTATAAATATCGTCTAGTTGATAAATTGAATGTTCTAGTTCTAATAAACCAATGTCATCTAACCATAATATGCGATTTAGGAGGCCTATAATGCCATTAGAGGCGCGGTAATTGTGTGACCAATTCTCGAGTGTGGGGTGGCTGTAAGTGGCTTTATTTTGTGGCAAATTGCAGGCTGAAGCATAAATTGTATTGAGGTTTGACCTAGGAATTTGAGGTATAATTTGGAAAGCTTGCGGAATGTTGCACTTGACTGCTTTATTACTTTTAATTATTATGTTCATATGTTTGCGTTTCCTATAGCTACTTCCTTGCTGGGTGCATAGCTATAAATTAGTTAATCTATAACGGCTGGTTTTTTCTACTGGCCGTTTTTATTTCTAAAGTATTATTACACTTTTTTATTTCGGGGGCAAATCTAGGATTAAACTGTTTCCTTTCGTCCCTGCTTTCACTCTTAATCCATTTTTCTACAACTGATTTTTTCCATCGAAGCATTTTGCTTGAAATATAAATTGGCTTTGGGAATAAACCTTTAGAAAGATGATTGTAGATTGTTGCTCGGCAACACTTCAGCATTACCATGATGTCTTTGACAGTTAATAACTCTTTATCCATGTAAATTATCTATCCATAATACGATTAATTATTGTCTATTGTATCTAATTTTTTAGAAATATCAACTATTTGATCGGATTATTATAAAAAACTTGAAGAATCATTATCAACATCCGAATTAGATTTGTCTGATAGTTTTATGTTAAAACCAACCCTCTTAAGTTTGAACAAGGATTGTTTTTTCTATAAAGACAATATGCGACGGCAGGATAATTTGAAATTTCAATAGTATTCAATAAATTCTTAATGTTAAGACGCCTTCTTGTGTTTGTTTCGGACAAGCTCGTTCAATACCATATCAACATTTGGAATAGATATTTTTGACCACGGAACATAAAACTTGTTATCTCTTTTTGTTATAAATTTGTGCTCATTCAAAAGCATAACGTCTTTATGCACACCATGATAATCTCTTTCTAGCTGTTGCGATAATTGACGGACACTTACGCATCCCATTTGTGACAACATGTGTATCAACTTTAATCTTGTATTAGATAGTATTCTTAACAATGACGTTAAATCATCAAACGTTATTATGTCTTTTTCAATTATTTTTTGGCTTTTTTCTGCCTTATGCCACGCGCTAATAAAGTTTCTTCCCATTTCTGCCAAGCCACCAAATTTTACGTAAAGTGTTTTTTGAATTGTCTTTTGTTTCATAGCTTCCTCATGTTTTATCGTTGATTTTCTTAATGTCATAAAAAAAGTCCTTAATTAATTGCTCAACACTTACAAAAGTATATTTTTGCTCATGTCTCCCATGGTGTATATGGTCTCCCTTCCCTTGTTCATTGTCGTATCGCAACAAACAATTACCTTTTTCGTTACCATAGTAAAGACGATATTTAAAGCCATGCGGTCTTTCTGCTGTTTTCTTTGGTAATTCCCATATAACCATCTCACAAGTATTTTTGTCAATGTTATATTTATCTTCTACCAATAACTTAGCTTTCCTCGTTGTTATTATCTTTCTTGTCATTATGGATATTATGACATATGTTGACAATGACTACAATTACCAGAAACCACAATGGTGTATTTGGTACTATTGCCAATATATATTGTATTTTTCAGCAATAACTATTGACTATGTAAATTCCTATTGGTAATGTAGAGGAATCGCTATGTAAAAGTAGCGTGGCTAGCAGTTAGACGCTGCCAGCCACCCCGCAGCAATAATGCCACGGGGCACATTAACCTAATCTGGAGGCTAACATGCAAAACAATAGTAACACATTGTCTGAATATTACTCAATTCTAAATAAACACATAGCTGCCGTTAAAGATTTTGACTTAATTACTAAACAATATCTAGCTGATGCAGAGGTTGTCAATATCTTATTTGACAAAGATACCAGCATCACTAGAAAACTGTTTGAGTTTAACGTTAGCTACAGCACCACTCAAAAGATATTAGTCGTATTGAATCAACTGTCTGATTGTCCTAAATCTTACATAGAGCAACTAGATAGTTATTCCTTAATTTTAATTGAGCTAATTAAGTTTATAAAGAATGGAAATAATAAACAACAATGAATGGCCAAATAACAATGCTGTGCTGCATTTTCTTAAAACTTCTATAATGCAGCGCCCTTTTTAATATATGCGGAGGCCTATATGCAAAATAACACTATCAAAATAAACAACAGCGCCAAGATTTATATTTTCATTGAAGCATTAAGCCAGCACATTGCCGCTGTTAAAAACTTTAATCATTACGTCAAAAATTGGCTTAAGGCTAACACTACTGAGCACTTTGAAGCGATAGACGACACCATTGCGCCTAGCAAAATATTGACTACGGTTATGGCTGCCAAAGAGTTTACCGTTAGGCACATGTCAAACCTAAAGAATTTGCTAAATGTCCTAAATTCTTTAACAGGGGGCGAACATAACAGCCTATCTGACAATCTATCTAATCAAGAGCTCCAAAATCACAAGAAAGCTCTTACAGTCACCAATCAGCTAAACACTTTGACTATGGCTTTAGATGATTTGCTTAAGGCGGTAGGAACAGCGTAACTAGCGCAGGTATTTGTAGAGCTATACCGTACAAAAACAATAATAAAAGTGTAGCTCTACTTTTTTACAACAATGGGGGCAATATGAATATTACTAAATACTTTATAGACAAACTGAAACTGCCACTTAACAGTATGGTGCAAAAGAAATACTTTGATGACGCCATGAAAGGCTTTGGCGTTAGAATTACTGCCAATGGTGTAAAATCCTTCTTCATTGAGAAAAAACGCAACCATAAAACTTACAGGCTCACCTTAGGCCAATATCCAGCAATAACAATTGATACAGCTCGGCAATTAGCACAAGAAGCTTTAACTAAGATAATGTCAGGAACAGACCCGACAGCAGCAAAACAGCCAATAATAATACCTACGCTGCAAGAAATATTTGTTGATCTAATGAAAGCAAGAAAAAATCTATCCGCAAACACTATTAAATATTATAACAGAATCATTGCTAGTGATTTGAGTTGTTGGAGCAGCAGACCAGTAAATACCATTACCCGAGAAATGATAGCAAAGAAGCATATGGAGTTAGGTGTTGCAAGCTATACTAGTGCTAATTTAGTTATGCGAGTGTTAAGAGCTGTATTTACTTTTGCTGTCGGCAATTATTTTGATGAGAAGGGGAAACCATTATTAACAGACAACCCAGTTAAAGTCTTGTCTCATACTAAAGCATGGTATAGTGAATCTAGGCGCAGTACTATAATTACACCAGCTCAATTGCCAGCTTGGTATAAGGCTGTAATGATGCTAGACAAAGAGCAGTCAGCCAAAGCAACAGTAATAAAGGATTATCTATTATTGCTGTTGTTTACTGGCCTTAGAAAGCAAGAAGCAGCAACTTTAAAATGGTCTCAGGTAGATTTTAATAATAATACTGTTACAATTTATATTACCAAAAATAAAGAGCAGCATGTAATACCAATGGCTAGCTACGTAAAGGACTTACTGCAAAACCGTTATAATACTGCAAAGGTACGTTCTAAAAATACGTTTGTGTTTGCTGGTGAGAGTAAAAAAGGACATATAACTAATATGCAAAAGTATCTAGATCGAATTTCTAATGGCAGTGAAGTTACTTTTATATTGCACGACCTTAGAAGAACTTTTATCACTATTGCTGAATCGCTAGACAATATTTCAGCTTATACTCTTAAAAAATTGTTAAACCATAAGAGCGGTAATGATGTAACTGGTGGTTATATTGTGCTTGACGTTGAGCGTTTGCGATCTCCAATGCAAAAAATAGCGGATAGGATTTTAGATTTGGTTGGCTCTGATTATGCTGGCAATAGTATATTAGCGACCAAAACCACAATGATTGCCGTATAAAGAGCTATGCCTTATAACCTTTTGCTCAGGTTGAGTTTTAGGCTTTGCTTTACTTATTACTATGTTTGTATTTAACCCAAGACGATTTAAGAATTCTAGCAACCTTTCTACTCTAAAACGATAGTATCTGCCATGTTGTAGTTTGGATATTTCAGGTTGGTCACACCCCAAAAGCTTAGCTGCTTGTTGCTGTGTTAATCTTCTTTCCTTTATTTCTTGGTTTATTTGAAGGGTCAGTTGAGATTTTAACAATTCTCTTTCAGGATTAGGTAAGCCTAAATCTTTAAATACATTACCTGAGCCTACTTCATGTTTTATTTCTGTTTCATTTTTCATAAACTAATTTCTCCGCTTGTTTCAGTCTTTCTTTAATAAGGTTGATATCCCTTAATGGCGTTTTAATACCTTTCTTAGATTTCTTCTGAAACACATGTAACACATATACGTTATTGCTTAGTTTTACTGTGTATACCGCTCTATACGTATCACCAAAATAATCTTCGATAATCTCAAAGACACCATTTCCTATACCCTTTAATAGTTTGGTGTTGGGCGGCATTGCACCTTCCTGGACTGCGCCTAAAGCATACCCCAAACGACGTCTTAGTTCTTTGGTAAAGCCATTTAATATCTTCTTGGTATCACCCATCCATATTATTGGCTTTATTGTTATTGTTTTCTCCATATTACAATTATGGCAGAACCGCCATGTTAAATCAACAATAAATAGGTGGGTATATTATATGTAGTAATATACCCATAATGGCAGCTAACAACGCTGGTTAGGCTTTAAAACAAGTGTTTTTTATACAGTCAGAACCATAAAATAAACCTGGTGTTTAGCTGTAATGAGGCTACAGTGCGGCTTTACGCCAGAAACTGGAACATTTTGTAGCTTAACCAATACTTTAATTTAGTTGACCATCATCATTATAAGAATGGTAATGTTTTAGTGGAGCGGCAATGATAACCCCAGTTACATATTGTAGCTCCACTATTTAGGGATCGGATATACAGCTTTATACAAAATATTAAATTATATGCAACGTAACATATGACAACAGGCACTATAAAATGGCTTAACATCAAGCAGAACTTTGGTTTTATAAAGCCAGACGGCAGCACAGATAATCTGGTATTACATATTTCTGAATTAGAAAAGAATGAAATTACGCTTATAGATAAAACTGCATTAGATGGTTTAAGGGTTAGCTTTGATGTTGGTGTAATGGAAAATAATAGACCTGCTGCTATCAATGTAAAATTTATTACAGACAAAGCCAACCAGATCAAAACTGGCTACATTAAATGGTTTAATATTAACAATGGCTACGGAGTTATACGTTCTAGAGATGACGGGGATATATTTTTGCATATCTCAGAATTAAAAAAAGCTAACATTAACACTGCTGTTAAAGAAAATTTGGTTGGTGCTTTTATAAGTTATGATTTGCACACTGATGTTAGAAACAGAAAGTCTGCTGTTAATATTTGTTTTTTAGGTAAGCGTTGAAGTTTTGTTATAGTGTTAAATCTGCTTTAATATATAACCGTTCTTTGTTTTAGCCTATTAAATCTATCGTGGCTCTACGTGCATTATACAGCGTTATATAGCCATTAAACCATGCTTCTTTCTTAGTTTGGATCTGATTATCGTTATTCTTGTTCGTCAGCAACATTATATCCCGCCAACATCTCCCTCAAGGCTACTATAGGAGCTTTATCGTTATCCCATGGTACTTTAGCTTCTACCGAGCCTTTAGCTCATGCTGTACTAACAATACGGTTGAATCTGTAAAACAAGGTATTTTCGTACAATGTAACAATCAAGGCTTTTGGAAAATTTTACATCAACACGGCTATAACCATACATTACAACAAAAACGGTTGTTTAATGTAACTTTGTTACTTGCTCAACTTGCGCGGTGTCAGTATACAATGAAAAAAGAGGGTGGCTTGATGGGTTCCATTATAATTTTTATAGTATTGGTTTTGATGTTTGGGCTACCAGGTATGCTCTATCTTTTGGGAGCATGTTTGGGCAACGTTTTTGGTTATAAAGCTATTATACTCTGCATCATGGTGATTATAGCTATAGAAATTTATGCCAACTTAATAAAAAAACACAATTAGAGAGAATTAAGGAACACAAGCACAAATGCAAAACAATATTTTCTTTTTATTAATGTGTTGTTTTTTAGTTTTATCACCACCTTCTTTTGCTGTTACAAACGATAACAAAACGTTAACTCCAGCAACCCCAGATGAATCAGCTGAATTTGCAATAGGACTTTGCCTTGGTGGTCTCAACGATTTAGATAGGGTAAGAATGCTGGCAAAACACGCAGAATGGAAGTTGTTAACCAAAGAACAGTTATACTTATTTGGTGTGAGTTCCGAGTTACTTGTAGACGGATGGAGGGCAATAGATAATAACCATGTGTTTTTGATTATAGTAAACGTGGGAGAGGTAGCATTACGTAACAACAAATTTGTGGATAGTGCAAAATCAAATGTATGCACGATAATTGATGCATATTCCGATAGAGGTGATATTGTATCTTCTTTAAAAAAACATTTGCTCATCAAGCAAATATATTATGATCCAGGCAAAACTTTACCACTAGAAAAAGTGGAAGTTTTTAAAATAAATAATGGTTATTTTGGTCAAGAGCCATATTTGATGGTAATATCGCATAAAGATTTAAAACCACCAATTATACTTACTTTTATGGCTGAGAAAGTTAAAAATAATCACAAATAATAAAAACAATAATATGGTGAGAGTAGTGATATCGTATGTTAGATTTTAAAGATTTAGGAACCGGAATCTTAGGCTTTTTTGGAGTGGTGCTTATGTGTGTTCTTTTCATTGTATGGAACGGATTTTTAATTTACTTAATGTGGTTAGTTGGGAAATGGGTTTTTAATCTAATTTTTTAGTCCTTCTCTTAAACGACCGTTTACAAGAAGGTTTTAGTTGGGATTGTGGCTCTAGCAAAAACAGTATATTTTCATTAGATCATCTGATTCTTGAAAAGCTTTCTTAAAACCGAATTATTGATATTCTGCTATAACATGAGTTTTAAGATTACGCCATAATACAAAAAATTTAATTTATACACCTGTAGTATCGCTTTTATTTAATGGTTTAACGTTAACTGCAATATTTCTTCCTTGTAAGTCTTGGCTAATACCAAACTCTACAAGAAACCCGTTTAAACGTTCTTTGCTTTTTAGATTAACATCCAATTCAGAACCGCTAAAGAATATATCAGTGTTACTAGAATCCGAAGTGATGAAACCAAAATTCTTTACCAAGTTAAACCATTTAATATGTCCTGTTTTCATGCCGTTATGCTCGTTTGATAAATTTGTGTTATGGCTCAACCATAATTTACCAAAGATTATAAAAATTTGAAATTATTAATAGATATATATTATTAGTTTTTAATATAGCACCAGATTAACCATAAATATTGCTGCTTTGCTTAAAAGTACTGTTATTGGCTGGGCGACTAATAGCACCAAAAAAGTCAATTACTATATGACTAAAAACACGACAGCCGCGCTAAACCTTTTATCTTGCCTTAAGCTTTCCACCCTATGTTTCTAGTGTCAGTGCAAAATTTGGACGCAATCAACAGCTGCAGTTGCTATCTAGCAGGGTTAAAGTTCTCCCAAGGGATACCCCCCAAAAATATGGATAAACTTTAAAACTAAACGTATTGCAATTAATGCTGTTGCCTAATAAATGTAGTTGTGTTAAGTAACTGCTTTAAGGCATAATGACTCAAATTATAATTAATTTATTTGAGGTAACAAATGTCGACTGGTAAAATTAAATGGTATCACGTAACTAAAGGCTATGGTTTTATTAGCCCAGAGGATGACGGAGCGGATGTATTTTTGCATGGCTCACAGCTAGACAAGCTAAATATCATTCCAAAAACCAGGTGGGATGTTGAGGGCGTATGTTTAAAGTATGACATCATAACAGACACCAAAGGCCGCAGGGTGGCGGAAAACATTAGTGTTATAGAGGAAGTTTAGCTGTAAATTGTTGTGTTTAATTTTTACAATTTAGGGTGTTTAGTTAACGATCAACCAGCGTTTTACCAACACCCTTTAGCTCATACTATCCCCTCAATTGCTGTACCTGCTGCACCAACTCCTCTACTTGCTGTACTATGCTAGTAGCTTCGTTTATCTTTGCCCCAGTTAGGATAGTCTCAGAAACCTGCTTTAATTCGTGCCCTGTAAGCTCACCTTGCGCAACTGCTTTTAATACTAAATTGTATTTGTCGTTAGCGGTGTGCGCAACATCTATATCTTTAATTTTAAGCTTACGATGCTCTGTATAACCAAAACGATTCCGCATTAAAGAAGACCACCACGAATAGTTAAAACCAGGTTGCATCATATTGTTTACGCCAAATTCTTCCCAATATACTTCGGCTTTTAGCGTTGCTTTT
>CAIVQA010000080.1 GCA_903907935.1 uncultured Francisellaceae bacterium | reverse complement strand
ATTAAAAAAGAAGAAATTGAAGATAATACGCGTCAAAAAGTTAATTCTTTATGGAGGTATACCGAATCGCTAGTAAGCCTTTTTTATAATTCTCAAGATATTATTCGAGGGAAAACTGAAAACTTACGTACAATCTATATTTATTCTCAAGGAATTTCAACTACTAAGTTTTAATTAACAGATAAAGATAAGAATGATTTAATTGAAAGTGGTAGTACCGCCGAGACTGTCAGAAAAAATGTGTAAACAACCATAATTTGATATCCTAATTCAGAGATAATTTTGATAAAAATCTAAATAGGAGTACAAATTATGGCTACAAATAATATTAATGCAATCAGCGATGAAATGATAGATAGCATGTTGGGTGGTGCTAAAACACAAGATGACTTGTTTGGCCCTGATGGAATAGTTAAACAAATTTCCAAACGATTTATGGAGCGGTTATTAAAAGAAGAAATGACCGAACATCTAGGTTACGAGAAGCATTCTATAGAAGGTAATAATAGTGGTAACTCTCGTAATGGCAAAACCAGCAAGACTGTAAAAACTGGTAATGGTGAAATAGAAATTGATATACCAAGAGATCGGAATAGTGAATTTCAACCAGCTTTAGTTGGTAAACGTCAAAAGAGACTTCAACTGTTGAATGATCAGGTTTTATCATTATATGCACGAGGCATGACGGTTAGAGACATCCAAAGCTACGTAGAAGAATTATATGGTACTGAAATTTCCAGGGATTTAATTACTAGAATAACCGATGGAATTTTAGAAGATGTTACTGAATGGCGCAATAGACCATTAGATAAAACATACCCTATAGTTTTTATTGATGGGTTTATAGCGAAGTGTAGATTAGATAAGGTAGTTGTTAATCGCACGGTATATATCATTTACGGTATTAATTTAGAGGGCCAAAAAGATGTATTAGGTTTATATTTAGGTGAAACTGAAGGTGCTAAATATTGGCTGCAAGTGTTGACTGAATTAAAAAATCGTGGGTTAGAAAACATTTTTATTTTATGCGCGGATGGTTTAAAAGGACTTCCAGAGTCAGTTATGGCTGCTTTTCCAAAAACTATATTTCAAACATGTGTAGTACATCAAATGAGAAATTCGTTAAATTATGTATCATATAAAGAGAAAAAAGCAGTTGCTGCTGATTTAAAAAAGATCTATGGCAGTAGTACTGTAGAATTAGCAGAACAAGCATTGGATGATTTTGAACTAACCTGGGGTGCTAAATATCCAGCTATTGTAAATTCTTGGCGTAGCAATTGGGATAAAATTATTCCATTTTTAGATTTTTCTAGTGAAATTCGCAAGGTGATTTATACAACCAATATTGTTGAGTCTCTTAATAACACCCTGAGAAAAGCAGTAAGAAATCGTGGTCATTTTCCTACCGAAGAAAGCTTAATGAAGGTTTTATATTTGGCGATCCGAGGGATATCAAAAAAATGGACCATGCCAATCCATGATTGGAAGTTAGCATTAAACAGATTTGCAATTATGTTTCCAGAACATTTTTCTGAAAAATTAATTACATAATTTTTGTAATCTATGGACAACTTTACAAGTCGTATGGACAAGGCTATTGACAAAGTGTTGATAAATAAAGGATTTTGCAACACTTTTGCCAACAGGTATTGCCCACACTTTGTCCATAGATGCTTTTATAGAAATATAATAATTATTTTTTTAAATTTTATGAAAAAGAAAGTTGACTTGAAGGAGGTAAGTATGATTAATTATAATTAATTTAAGATCAGTTTAATTTAGTGCTGAAATAGGATGTCTAACGACTATTTACACAGATTAAATGACTCTCCCTACCGCCTGGAAATTATTTAATGATAACTATTCACTTGCAATTGCAGAATGGGAGAGAGATAATGAAATGCTTTATAAAAATCCACTACCTGTTCGTTTGATACCAAATACTTCAGGGGCTCCCAGCCATTATGGTGCTACAGTATCTTTAACTGGAGATAGTAGTCCACTTTTATTAGGATATAATATTGCTACAAACACTTTGTCTACACCTTCTTCCTACACAAATCCGTATTCATACCTTTCAGCCAGAGATACTTACGTGAGCCCGTTGTATGGCCATGGTATTACTACAAATACGAGAGAGATTCCTCATTTAGCAACAGAAGCTCACAGCCATTATGGTGCTACAGTACCTTTAACTGGAGATAGTAGTCCACTTTTATTAGGATATAATATTGCTACAAACACTTTGTCTACACCTTCTCCCTACACAAATCCGTATTCATACCTTTCAGCTAGAGATACTTACGTGAGCCCGTTGTATGGTCATGGTATTACTACAAATACGAGCGAGATTCCTCATTTAGCAACAGAAGCTCACAGCCATTATGGTGCT
>CAIVQA010000079.1 GCA_903907935.1 uncultured Francisellaceae bacterium | reverse complement strand
ATGAAAATTCGCTTACATGGCTACATGATTTTTATGGTACCAATATTCCTCAACAAAAGAACGAACAAAAACCAAATACCGAAGTAAAAGAACAAGATGGTAATGAAACTATATTTAATAAATTAAAACATGCAGCTTTCTTTCTTTAATTAATTATTGATATACCAATTATACTTGAAATTAAGGTACCCTAAAAAACAAGGAGTGTTGTTTGCACTTCATAGATTTTTGGTAATCGTTCACGTGGGTACCTATTGCTGCAACGAGGACCGTACTGTTTGAAGCACGTTTGGCTTGTTTTTAATGATAAAAGTGCGCGAGTTACGGACCGCAGTGCAGCAATAGGTACCCACGTGAACGGTTACTTTTGTTTTTATATGATTTGCGAAAAGGGTACCTTAATTTCAAGTGTAATTGGTATAATACATTAATTTTAAATACTTATAGTACGTTCCTTCTGCATTAGAAACTGCTAATAAAAACCCTTCTCTACCGTCTAAAAAACCTAATCTTAAACAATATCCTCTAAAAAACCTCCATAGTCCGTGTAAAAATGCTGTAAATAAAGTACTCCTTATACCTTGTTGGTATTTTTGATTTGCAGTTAAAGTAGAATAATCATTCATTTTTTTTAATACTATGCCAGGATCAGGAAATGCAATATGGTGAATTTTGCCTTTAAGTTTGCCAATTTTACCCTGGATCTCTATGCGTTCATGTACCGATAAAGCAACAAAATTACCTTTTATACGTCTAAACAATACTTCTTGAGAATCGTGCCACCAATCACCAAAATGAATAATCTTGCCGCAATATTCAGTCTTAAAACAAATCTTATATGCATCATACTCCGACTCTGCACTAGTAATAGTTGATAAAATTTCTTCTTTAAGTAAAGGAGTTACTCGCTCATCTGCATCTAACGATAATACCCATTCTCCAGTAGCCATAGACAAGGCTCGCTGTTTTTGTGCTCCATACCCTGGCCAATCGGCAACGAAAATTTTATCGGTATACTTACGACAAATATTAACTGTATTATCGGAACTACCAGAATCAACTACTATAATTTCGTTTGCCCAAATAACTGATTTAAGACAATCTTCAATATTATGTTCTTCGTTTTTTGTAATTATAATAACACTTAACGTTGTACCCATTATTAAAAACCTACGTATGATAAACGTCTTAATTTATATTGATAAAATTGGCAACTTGTAGCCAATTAACTATATTTCTTAGTATGCAATATTCTATAGAATATAACTGCAAAAAAACCATGCTAATGGTATCTATTGCCAAATTATTTAATAAGCTTTTAGCTATCTATAAATATAACTTTCCCACTGAATTATTACGACTTTTTGTCCCACGTATAGATTTTATCAAAATAGATCTTTTTAAAGAAGTAATATTAGCATTAATTAAAGAACCGATTCATATAACTAAATTGCAGGCGGATTTCTATCAAGAATATTTAACAATATATTCTTTAAAATCAACAAATGCTTCAGAAATAATATATTTGTTATTAAAAAAATATTGGCTAAAAATATTAGATCCTATTACTACTTTAGATCATAAAAAAAAACGAAAATTAATTTTTTACGTTAATAATTGGTTAAATGCCTTAGCCAAACAAAAATTTTTATTTATAAACTATGAACTTACTCCAGCTACCATTAAGACCATGGGAGAAAATTTATTATATGGTATAAAACATTGTTTAAATGATTTGATTACCAATAAAGGTTATTTTGATATTAAAACCAATAATTTAATCACATTTAATATTGGTAAAAATTTGGCAACCACCAAAGGTAAAGTAATTTATCAAAACGATTTAATGGAGCTGATCCAATATTTCCCAGCTACTTTAAAAGTATATAAGGCTCCATTACTTTTTATCCCACCTTGTATTAATAAATATTACATACTAGATTTATCGACCAATAATTCTTTAGTTAAATGGTTAGTTGATCAAGGTTTTACTGTTTATATGATTTCTTGGATCAATCCAGATCCATCATTTGCTAACACAACATTTTCTGATTATGTAATTAATGGTGCATTACAAGCTATTGATATTATCACCAAAACTAGCCAGGCACCAAAAGTTCACCTAGCCGGATATTGCATGGGTGGTACCATATTAAGTTGTGTACTTTCTTATATGCAAAAAACTAATGATCTACGCATACTAAGCGCTACCCATTTTATGTCTCTTTTAGATTTTTCAAATTTTAAAGATTTGAACGAAGATTCATTAAATATATTAGAAAATTTTGTAAATAAAACTGGTTATCTTGATGGACAATTGTTAAGTACGGCATTTAATATTGTGCATGCTAATGAATTAATTTGGCCATATTTTATTAATCACTATCTTTTAAACAAACCATTAACAACTTTTGATGCCCTATATTGGAACTGTGATCCAGTTAATTTACCCGCTGCAATGTATAATTTTTATTTACGTACTATCTGCTACCAAAATAAATTACAGCAACCAAATGAAATTACTATACATGGAGTGGCTATTGATTTAACTAAAGTAACTGTTCCAGTTTTTTCAGTGGCTGGAGAACAAGATCATATTAGTCATTGGCAAGTAGTGTATAAAGGCGCCAAGCTATATTCTGCAAGCTGTAATCAACAATTTGTACTTTCTACATCTGGACATATAATGGGTCTTATTAATTCCACAACTAATCATGCATGTTCTTATAGAACCAATAATTCACTACCTGATAATTCAAATGTTTGGCTAGAAAATTCTACTGAACATTCTGGTTCTTGGTGGCCTTATTGGTTACATTGGTTAACTAATATTTGTGTTTGCTAATACGGCCTGGCCCCATTTGCTAATTTAATTTGGCTCCACCCTAGTCAATAAAACCTTCTCAGAATTATTATGTTATTTTTGAAACTAATAATTCTTGGAGGTAATGAGGTGACTAAAGTGGAACTATT
>CAIVQA010000078.1 GCA_903907935.1 uncultured Francisellaceae bacterium | reverse complement strand
GACCATGGGGGCAACTCTTGGGGTCTATAGCCCTATGATACCGTATATGATGTATGGTATTACTGCATTAAGCTGGTTAATGTTGGTAGTAGAAGCAATAGTTGCTGCACCTATAGTAGCATTAGGATTAATAACTCCTTCTCAAGAAGAACTTGGGCAAATAACCCCGGCACTAGGCATTATTGCTGGAGTTTTTTTAAGGCCTATGTTAATGGTCATCGGATTAATTATGGCTGATAAAATGTTCGGCGTAATGCTACAATTAATAGGTTTTGGTTTTTCACAATGCATAGCAACATTACAAAATAATACTGGTGGCGGAAGTCTTCTTTCTTGTATTCCTATAACAGGTTTATATATTGGTTTTGTCTTAGCACTAGAAAATAAATGTTTCTCATTAATTTATCAAATACCAGACAAAATTTTAAGATGGATTGGTGTACAAGGTGAATCTACGGATGTTTCTGCCGTAGAACAAGCTAAAGGTGCAATGGATAAGGCTACACAAGGAGCTATGCACGAAATGCAAGGGGCTGCTAAAGATCTCGCTAAACAAAGTAAAAAAGCTTTGAAAAATTCATCTTCTAATCAATCTCAGTCTTCTGACGATGAAGACGAAGACGAAGACGGAGAAGGAGAAGAAGGTGGCGACGAAGTAACCAGTGGAGAGCCTGCTTCTCCTCCTGGTGGCGGTGGTGGTGCTCCTGGTGGGGCCGGTGGTGGTGCTCCTGGATAGTAATACTAAGGAACACGCACAAAATAATTACTTACATTTTTTATCTGCTATAAGCACAGAATAAATGCTTTGAGCAGATATTTTTGATAAAGAACTAATCTTAAATCCAATATCAATCAATATTTTTTTATAAGTTAACGATGATTTAAATACTTCTGTTTCTAATTCATCCCAAAATATATATCTAAATTCCCAGGCTAAAGCAAAGGCTTTATTATTCTCTTGAAACGCTTCGCAAATAGCAACTTGTCCACCATCTTCAATTGATTTATAAGCTTTTAATAATAATTTTTTAGCAGTTTCAGGAGACCAATCACACAAAACCCTTGAAAAAAGCACTAGATCACACCCAGAAGGAAATTTATCATCCAGCAAAAAATCCCCTTCAACGACATGTACTCTATCTGTAAGATCAGCCTCCTTAATCTTAAGTCGAGCTAACTCGCAAGCCTTTGGTAAATTATAAACAGTCACTTTTAATCGAGGAAATTTTTTAGCGAGTTCACACGCCATCGTTCCTTCACCACCACCTATATCTAATAAATGAGACACTTTGTTAAAATTTATAGCTTTATACAAAGCTGTAAGTGCTGGTACTGCGGTTCTTGTCATCCAATTTTCAATAGCAACACTTTCATGATTATTTCTAGGTGGCCACTGATAAGTAATACTAACAGGAGCACCTTTCAGCACATCATAAAAATTTTCATAAGTAACTGTTTGCCATGAATACACCATTTGTTTAAAAAACCACCATTGATAATCATTATTAACAAACAATTTATTTAATACTGGACCTAAAGAATAGAGATAACTATTATTATTTTTTTCTCGACACAAAAATTTTTCTCGTACCAACAAAAACAACCATTTTTTGGCACGTAAAGGATGCAAACCCAATTCTTTTATTAAATCAGCTTCGAAAATTAAACCATGATCAGCAATTAGTTCAGCAACATTAAAATTAACTACCGACTCTAATAATTTTGTTCTTGCACCACCAGCTAGTAATTCATAATAAAAATTTGCTTTATCTCGCAAACCTAACTGTTTTTTAAACCAAAACATTGATTATCCTTCAAAAGTACGTTTTGTGTGAAGTTTATTACTTTTTTACAGTATAGGCATAAATATTAAAGGTAAAGATCTACTTCTCTCATCCCTAGGGCTGTTCAGCGAACAGTTAGCTAATATTAATTAAAAGCCCTCACCCCACAACAGGTTTACTGATTATTAACGTTAAACGTAACCCTCTCCAGCTGAACGCTGGAGAGGGAGAGATTGCTAAACGATAATTTAAGAACAAAGTAGTTTGATATTAAATTTAAAACAAAAAAATAGCTTTTAAAGTTGGCTCCATCTCCAGCGTTCAGCTGGAGATGGTTACGATAAGCATAAAATTTTTGATAAATATGTTGGGGTGAGGGCTTTTAATTAATATTAGCTAACTGTTCGCTGACGGCCCTGCTCTCATCACATCTTCATAGAAGAAGCATGAAAATCTGCTGATGGTGGTGATGGGGACTCTGGTTTTGGGTTAGAGATGTCTTTAAAGCTAGTTGAAGGTTTTCCACTTATAGCATTTTGACCATGACTGCTCATAACAAGTGGTGGTTTTGCTGCTGTTCCTTTTGGGCCACCGATATCCCCACTCGGAGTTGTAGTCTCAGCCTTGAATTTTTCCGTAACAGCATCAAGAGGAGACGGCTTGGGTCCACCACCTTCAGGGGTTGGTGGTTTTGGTTTACCAGGGCTAACTTTTTCCTCTTCCTTTTTATTTTCTGTTCCACCTGGTGGTTTTGGAGCAGGCGGTTCATTAGGACCTTTAGGTTTTTGTGCTCCAGGGCTAGCACCTTGATCTAGAGTTTTACCTGCAGTATCAGCAACCTCAGCACCTACTTTAGTACCAACTTCTTTACCTAAATTACCACCCACTTCTTTGCCAATCGCACTACCTACTGGGCCAAATTCAGCACCAGCAGCTTCACCTGCAGCTTCACCACCTTTTTGGCCTACTTCGCCACCAATTTGAGCACCAGCTTTAGCACCGGCCTTTTCATTCTCACTACTCTCAGGATCATCGTGTATTTTTGCTTCTGCTCCTGGTGTAGGTTTACCTCCTGGAGCTTCACCAAGACTTGGTGTTTTTACTGCTTCTTCTGGTTCTTTTGCTTCTTCTGGTCCTGTTGGAGCAGGACTTGTCCCTGAACCGGCTACTTTCAGGCTAGGAGCAGGATTATCAGTAATACCATCACTATCATTTTTTGGATTTAACCCATCTCCTACATTATCCTTTAATTGACCAGAACCAACTAATTTTTTAAGTGCATTACCAATGTTTTTCAACTGATCGAAGTTTCCCTCCGAATCGCGGTGTCCCAATTTTATACCTAACTTCTCATCAGCAGCATTTGCTACCATTAATGCTTCCCCTAAAAAAGTAGAAGCTTCTACATCTTTATCTTTCTTTTTTGCTGCCGCTGCTGGAGTTGTTGTTTTTCCTTCTGGGCCATCTGGTTCATCTTTTTTATCCCCATCTACTGCCACCTTAAGGTCATCTTCTTGTTCTACTGCCATAGTTGGTTTATCTGCGGGCGGCGAAGATGTTGGGGAACTACCAGTAACCGTAGCAGAATCACCAGTAGACGGCGCCGCAACAGGCGCTTCCGTGGAACCAGGACTAACTTCCATGCTTGGTGGTATATCAGCTGCGGTTGGAGCAGCTGGGGTCTCTGGATCTGGTTTTGGAGGATCACCTGCCATAAATTATACCTGTTAAATTACACATAAAATATACAAAAATAACCCATACTATATTAATATATAGTTTATTATTTATAACTAACTCCATATTTGTTAATATTAATTAATATTACTATTACACTGGTTAAATTAAATTTAATGAACATTTTAAGCAAAATTACACTAATATTACCCACATTATTCAAACTTCTATTAATTAGATTATACACGCTATTATTAAAATTATTAAGATTATCACAGTTATCAACCACTCCAAACATAACATACTTATTCACAATATTATCTATCGTATTATTCCTATTGCCAGAACAAGCTACCGCCGCAATTTTTGATCCTCCACATACCGACAAATCTATTGAATATTTAGGGATAGTATTTGGCGGCAATGTTGGAAAAATTAATTTAGGGTTATCTTCGGCAGATACTACTCATTTTGTGGGACATTTTTTTCAAATTTTTAACGGTATAATTCTAGCAGTAGCAATATTTATATTATCTTATGTTGGGATTGTTTCTACTGTTAATACTGCTCAAGAAGGGCAAGTAATGGGTAAAAAATGGTCCTCAGTATGGATCCCACTACGCTCCGCGATAGGACTATTATTATTAGCCCCGGTACCTAATTCTGGTTATTCTTTTTTGCAAGTAACTTTAATGTGGATTGTATTAAATGGAGTAGGTGCTGCAGATAATCTTTGGAAATTTGTTTTAACTAATTTAGCCCACGGTATAAGCGTTACCCAAAATACCGAAATAGCTAATATGGATACTAATAGACTATTATTAGATGGTGCTATAGTCGGAGAAAATTTACTTAATAATTTAATTTGTTTAGAAATTATTAAAAATAAAACTAATAATCATGCGCTAAAGCCAAGATTTGTTGACGAAAAACTTAATCCTGGAATTGGTACACCTGTTGGCGCTACAACAATGACAGGTACCATACAATTTGGAAGCAATGATAATCCAAATTTTCCTGCTAGACAAAATATTTGTGGACAAATGCAAATTACTGCTTCTATACAGCCTAATGATTTAACCAATGCTAATCCTTTAAGTACCCAAAGGATCCTCGAAATTCTAACTCCTTCGCAAGAAGATAAAATAGTACGTAGTATTTATCACATCAAAAAGAGTGCATTAAGCCTTATGATTGATCATATCCATCCTATAGCTAAACAAATTGCTAAATGCAAAGATACTACTGGCACTATAATTGTACCCGATCTAGAAGACATTATAAATCGTCAAGGATTATTATACCATTCAACATTAATCTATCAAAAAGCAATGTCTACATTAACTAAAGGAGCAATGATGGCGACCATTGGTGTTCCTATTACCACAATACAACAACCAGGACAACCTGGAGCAAATTTAATCTCTGATGAAGTTCTTAATCAAGGTAAAAATCTTGGATGGATTACTGCTGGTTCCTTTTATTATTTATTTAGTCAAAAAATCACTCAAGATTTATTAGATACCGCTACCCATTTACCAAATTTAAATCTGGCAAATCCATTTGATCCGGCTGCAATGGCATTACCACCTAATACATGGTTTACAAATGCATTAACCCCAGCTAGCTTAAATGTTACTTTAAATGATTTTTTACCACATATACGTACTCTTAATACCCCAGCTCGTTTAGCTCAAATTGATGCATTATTTCTTGATAAACCAGAAAATGCTGATATAAAAAAATTACCAATTCCTTTTGGTATTCCACAATATTTAACAAATACCAATCCTATATTAGCGCCATATATACCATTATTTGTAAATATTAGTAATCAGATCACCCAAAATATCCAAGGTTTATTTCTTGAAAATCAAGATGATCCACTAATATCTCAAGCTATATTTGGCATGAAAATAATGGGACTAGCAGAAAGTTGTTGGACCGAGATTATTCTAAGTGCATTAGGTTCTAACTTTATAGCGAATGCTATAGCTAATGCAGGCAATGCGGCAATGTTTACTCTAATAATCGGAATATTACCAGCAATTTTAATATTTGTCGGAATCATGTGGACAACTGGTGCTACTTTAGCAATTTATACTCCAATGATTCCTTATATTATGTTTGCAATTACAGCGTTAAGTTGGATCATTTTAGTTGTTGAAGCAATAGTTGCCGCCCCAATAGTAGCATTAGGATTAATTACCCCTGCACAAGATGAACTTGGTAAAATAGTACCAGCATTAGGCATTATAGCTAATATCTTTTTAAGACCAATGTTAATGATTATTGGATTAATTATGGGTGCAAAAATTTATAAAGCTATAATAAATATGGTAAATTTAGGGTTTGAATTTAGCTTTTCATCATTACAAGCTCAGACAGGTACTACCATATTTGCATGGTTAGCTATGCTGATTTTATACGTTGGTTTTATAATGACTCTTGCAAACAAATGTTATGCCTTAATTTATCAATTACCAGATAAAGTACTACGTTGGATTGGAGTAAGCGGCGAACCTACAGATGTCTCTAGTGTTAAAGAAATTCAACAAGGATTTGAACAACAAGGTAAACAAGCTATCGGTTTAATGGAAGGACCTGCTACTCTTGCTACTGGTCAACTAAGTAATAATAGAGGGGCGCAACAAAACCCTAACCAACATGGTGGCGGTGGTCATCATGGTGCTGGGCTTCATTTACCGCCACCAGGAGGCGGTGGTGGCCATGGTGGTGGCGGCCACGGACCTGGACCGCATCACGGCGGCGGCGGTGGGCCTAGGTAATTTTAATTAAATTACTTATAGCATTTTTTAAATCTTTTATAAAATTATCTATAGTTTTTTCTGTCATTCCATAACGCAATACAATTCTAGTTACAACAATTTGATCTTTAGATGGTAGTCGATAAACAGGTAATATCCAACCTTGTTGTTTTAAATGATCCGTTAATTGTTGCAAATTAAATTTTGATGTGTTTAATGTAAACACAATTCCAGGTAATTGAGTATTTATTTCTGGTGATATAATTAAGATCTCTTTTATCTGCGCTAAATAATATTTAAACGTTTTCGCTAACAAAACTAATTGATTAATAATAACTTGATAACCTAATAATCCTTTAGTTTGAATATAATAATATTGTACTGCTATATGTGCAGCTGTATGAGAAAAACGTATCCCATAAGTATGGACGATTTTACCTAGATAATCTTGTTGAAATGCACAGGTATCAGGACAAATTATTTTACGCATTAATAACCACCCTAAACTTGGATAAACAAGTCCATATTTATGACTAGAAATATTAATGCTATATACATGGTCAAGATTAAAACCCCAACTAAACTTTGGATCAATAAAAGGTGCTATAAACCCACCGCTTGCTGCATCAACATGTATAGGTACGTATATATTATGTTTCTTATAAAACTGTTCTAGAATTTGATTGGTTTTTTTTATATCATCAAAGCAAAGAGTAGTAGGCGAACCTAGGGTACAACAAACTGCAATAGTATTTTCATCAAGCAAATTATTCAATAAATTAGTATCAACATTTAAAGCATCTTTTAATATTGGTAACATTTTAATATTAATATTTAAAAATTTAGCAGCTTTTTTCCAAGTAATATGACTATGTTCGCTAATAATAATATTAGGAGTTTTTTTTGCAAATAATGGTAATCTTCCCCAATATTGTTTTAAAAAATACATTCCTAATAAAATTGCTTCTGATGAGCAAGTAGTTGCAAAAACTTTAAACTTCTTTTGATCCTCGGTTTGACATAATTCAAGAATAAACTTTTCAGAAATATGATAAAACTCTTCTAATTCTGGATAAGCATTAATGTCGATCCCATTAAGTGGTGCATAATTTACAAAAATTTTACGCGCATCTTCTTCCATGTAACTTGTTGAAAAAGTACCTAGATTTTTTAGAGAACGACTAAGAATATTAGGGTATAGATACTTCATAATTACCAAGCGATAATAGCATGGTTTTTAGATAATTAAGCAAATAAGCAATTGGATGTTTCTTTATTAATTGCTGAAGAAAAATTTTTGTAATTGGGACACAAATACCAGCCAATGGTGATTCATGGATCGTAAAATCAGGATTTGAATTTGCTTCAATAATAAAGCCTCTTGATTGTTCAATAGGACGTTGTATATCTTCACAAACGATATCAAATCCTACAACATTTAAGTTAAGAAGTTTGGCAGCATTACAGGCTAGACGAGCATTTTCTGGACAAATAGATCTACCTAAAGATGTCATGGTACCACCTCTAGTAGAATTACATGTATAACATAATACAATTTTTTCATTATTTTTAGGAATATAATCTAAAGTTATATGCATCTCTTCTAGCTTAATTTGGTATTCTCGATCTACTTTAATCTTATCCAGAGTGACAGTTTTAATTTTAACACGTTTTTCATTTTCAATATCAATTAATTCAGCAATGGTATTTTTTCCATTACCAATTACACAAGCAGGATCACGTTGGGTAACTGCAATTACTTTATTAAAAAAAACTAATACCCGATAAGAAGTTAATCCTTGTTCAAAGGTTTCCAGCAAAATAAATGAATATTTTTTTGCAAACTCATTTAAATATTCAATAAGTATTTGTTCGTTTTTTATATTACAACAAACATCAAGACCACAACTAGTCCCTGCAATTAGCTTCGCAACAATAGGGTAAGTAAGATTTGGTAACGACCAAACTTCATTAACTCGATCTGCTATAGAAACTGCAGCAGCTGTTGGAACTGGAAAACCAGCTTTACGAAGAAGATGATTAACCGAATATTTATTACCTGCAACATTATCACTAGAACCACTATTAAATGGGGTATACCCATGACGAAAATAGTATCTTTCCCCTGCTAATTTTACTAACACTCCTTCAAAGTCAGTACAATATTCCATAGGTAATCTTAAAGCTTTAGCAGCTTCTAGATAAAGAAACAGAGTCCTATTCATAATATCCCTATAGAAGTTTGATGACTATAATTTTTAAAATCATATACAACATTTAAAGTATAATATTAAATTTAGTATAAGCAATTATACCAATTACGCTTGAAATTAAGGTACTCTAAAAAAACAAGAAGTGTTGTTTGAGCCTCGTGAATTCTTGTGTAATTGGTATATGCTAAAACTGTTTTTTGGTTAACAAAAATACTCCTTCTCCGCCATTATTAAACTTTAACCATGTAAATTTAATTTTTGGGTATAATTTAGCTAATTTTTTCCAATTAACTCCAACCTCTACAATTAAAATACCGTTTTTTGCTAAAAATCTATTAGCATTATTTAAAATTTTAATTACTAATTCTAAACCAGATGGGCCAGCTAACAAGGCTTTTTTTGGTTCAAAATAAAATTCTGATGGTAATTTATTAAAAGTCTTTTGATCTACATATGGAGGGTTACTAATAATTAAATCATATTTATGATTATTATCATTTGGGATATTATTAAATAGATCTGATTTAATTAGTTTAACAGAAAAACTATTGTGTAACTTTAAATTCTTTTTAGCGACCTTTAAAGCATCGCTACATATATCAATAGCATCTATTTTAATGTTAGGATTTTCGTTAATAAATTCATGAAAACAAGCAATTGCAATACAACCACTACCAGTACACAAATCTAATACTCTAGTAGGTGTTTTTTTTAGCCATGGTTTAAATTTATTATTAATTAATTCTGCAATTGGAGATCTAGGAATAATTACTTTTGGAGTTACATAATATTTTTTACCGGCAAACCATGCAGTTTTAATTATATACGCCACAGGTTGTTTTTGTTTGGCTCTAATTAAAGCTATTTTTTGTAATTTTGTAATTTGTTGGGCTGTTAATTTTTGATCTATTAAATCTTCTTTATAAAGATCTATATTTAACACATGACTAGCAATAAATACTGCTTCATCATATGGTGTTTCGGTACCATGTCCAAAATATAATTTATTAGATATAAATAATTTTTCAGCCCAACGCAAAAAATTACTCAAAGTTTTAATCACAATAACAAATTCACCCTACAGTTTCTAATAATTGCTGATGAATTTTTTGATTAGCTGCAACTACATTACCAGACTCTAAAAATTGATCTTTACCATTAAAATCGGTGATATACCCACCAGCCTCACGAACCAATAAAGCACCAGCTGCAATATCCCAGGGTTTTAAATCAAAATCACAATAACCATCTAATCTACCTGCAGCTACAAATGCCAAATGTAGGGCTGCTGATCCTAGATCTCTACAACCTCTAACTGATATATTTTTTTTATTATTATATTTTTGTAATAATAAAGTAAGATCTACCGCTAAAAATGCTTCTGATAATTTATTATTTTGCGAACAACGGATCCTCTTACTATTTAATTGTGCCCCAGAACCACGACTAGCAGTAAATAATTCATCAGAAATAGGATTGTACACTACCCCATGTTCAATGTGATCGCCATTCATTACACCTATAGACACCGCAAAAAAAGGAAAACCATGGACAAAATTTAAAGTACCATCTATTGGATCAATAATCCAAGTGATCTCTGAATTATTATCCTGATTTCCAGATTCTTCAGCCCTAATATTATGATCAGGATAAGCCCGTAAAATAGTTTTAATAATAGCTTCTTCAGAAGCATGGTCCACGTTAGTTACTAAATCTAATACTGATGATGTAGATTTTTTAGCCACCTTAAAAGAACCAGGATGCAAAACTGCATCAACAATAATTTTTCCTGCAAGTCTAGCAGCCTTTACCGCAATATTTAGATATGGATGCATAAGAATTACTACCTTTTTAAAAAATCTTGCCTACTTAAACCTAATTGTAAAGCAATTGAACCTGCAACTCCAATAGAAGCATACGTACCTATTAAAATCCCAATTGTTAATGCTAAAGAAAATCCAAATAAACTTTTACCACCAACCACTAATAAACTAACTACCACTAACAAAGTTAAAAAGGAAGTCATAATAGTTCTAGATAAGGTTTGATTAATAGCAATATTAATAATTTCTTTAGTTGTTTCTTTATGATATTTACAAAAATTTTCTCGTATTCTATCAAAAATAACTATAGTATCATTAAGAGAATAACCTATAACTGCTAAAATTGCAGCTAAAGTTGCCAAATCAAATTCACTTTTAGTAATAGAAAAACAACCAAGCACAATAATTGCATTATGAAACAACGTTGCTGCAGCACTAATAGCCAATCTATATTCAAATCTTAATGCAATATATAACATAGTAGTAAAAATGGCCGTTAATACTGCAATTGCTCCTTGTTCTAATAATTTTTCTCCAACTTCTGAGCCAATGTATTCTATCTTTCTAAGTTCAGCGATATTATTTGGACTACTTAATGCTTCTATTACTTGATTATCATCATTTTTAACAACACTCTTATTTTTTACATTTAATCTTATTAAAAAATCTTTAGTTGAACCATAGTTTTGGATTTTTGGCGATTTAAAATTTTTAGCCTCTAACTTTGCCGCTATAGTATTTATAGAAATTGGTGATTGAAAACGAACTTCTAATTGCATACCACCAGTAAATTCTAAACTAAGATTTAAACCATTAATACATAGACTAATAATTGCAATTGTACATAACGTAATCGAAAAACCCCAAATAAATTTTCTTGCACCAATAAAATCACGAATATAATTAAGTTGTTTAGAGTTTTTAAATAACTCCATATTTGATAATTTCTCCTATTAGATCCCTATCCATATTTTTTGTAATCTATGCTTACCTTCATACAATATGCTTACCATAGCTCTAGTACAAATTGTTGCAGTAAACAATGATGTTAAAATACCTAATGATAATACTACTGCAAAACCTTTAATTGGACCGGTACCAATAAAAAACAAAATAACGCCAACAATTAATGTTGTTAAATTAGAATCAATGACTGTTGTTAATGCATACTCAAATCCACGTTTAATAGTAGCTAACATGCTAATTTTATTACGCATTTCTTCTCGGATACGTTCAAAAATAAGTACATTCGCATCAACCGCCATCCCTAAAGTTAATACTATTCCCGCAATGCTAGGTAAAGTTAGGGTTGCTCCAATAATAGACATTCCAGCTACTAACAACAATAAATTTAACAATAATGCTACATTAGCAATTAGTCCGAATAAACTATAGTATACTACCATAACCACTACTACTAAACTTAAACCTAAGATTACAGAAATTATCCCCATCCTGATATTTTCTTGTCCCATACTTGGCCCAATAATTTGTTCTTCAATCACAGAAACTGTAGCAGGCATAGCACCAGCTCTTAATAACAATGCTAGTTCCCTGGACTCTTCAATACTTAATCCACTAATCTGAAAATTATTACCTAACGCATCCCTAATAATGGCTACACTAATAACTGTTTCCTCAACCACCGGAATTTTTACGGAATTTTTCTCGATAATCTTATTTTCTCGATAAATAATCCCCATAGGTTTACCAATATTTTCTATGGTAGTTCTTTTAAAAAAATTGATTCCTTTGTTGCGTAAACGTAATGATACTACCGGTCTATGTTCACGATGATCAAATTCAGAAGTAGCTCCTATTATTGCATCACCAGTTAAAATTACTTTTTTCTTAACAACAACTTTTCTACCAAACCGATCGTGTAACAATCGAGTACCTGGAGCTAAAATATTGTTTTCATCAACCATTACAAAATCTAAAGTAGCTGTTTTTCCTAAAATATTTTTAGCCATTACAACATCTTGTACTCCAGGTAATTCCACTATTATATTATGACTACCTTGACGTTGTACCGTAGCTTCTTGAATGCCTAATTCATTAATACGATTACGTAAAATTTCAATAGTTTGTTCTACGATATAATTTTTATTTTCCAAAACACTAGATTTAATATCGACATCCATTAAAAATCTTATACCACCTCGAAGATCTAATCCTAACTTCATAGGTTTAGCACCAAAATAAGTTAACCAATTAGGCATTCCAGGTGCTAAATTTAATGCTACATTATATTGTTTACCTAAAAATTCCTGCAATAAATCTTTAGCAGCTAATTGTACTTCGGTATTTAAAAAATGTACGGTAATATTGTTATCGGAAGTTTTTACCGATTTAAATTTTAAATTTTTGGCGGTTAACTCTTTAGTGACAGATTGAACAATTTGTTCAATCTTTAATTCTTTTTCTTGAACATCAAGAATACTATGCACCCTAGCAATTTGTATACACGGATCCTCACCATAAATATTTGGTAATGCATAAATAAAGCTAAAAACAATAATTAAACCTAATAAGATATTCTTATAATTTTCAAAATTAAAAAAATTAGAAATAATAGTCATAGTGACTTAATAGTACCTTTTGGCAATACTTGGAGAACTGCATGTTTTTGTACCGTAACTTCTACTCCCTCGGCAATAACCAATACTATAAATTGATCAACCACCTTATTTACTTTACCAAGCAATCCACCGTTGGTTACTACTTCATCGCCCTTCATAAGACCGGCCAATAAATCACGATGTTCTTTAGCACGCTTACTTTGCGGTCTGATCATTAAAAAATACATAAGACCGAGTAATATTGCAGGTATAATCATCTGCCCAGCCATACTTGTTGGTTTGCTAGCTGCATCGGCGGCATCAGCAAAAGCATAGTTAATAGCCATAAAAGTAAACATAATAACTTTTAATGATGACAATAATAAATTAGACATTAATTTTATTTTATTTAACATAATTTAATTTACTTCCTTAAAATTTTGATTTATATACTAATCCCACATAAAGATTACTAATATACCTCAGCTCAAAAAAAAAACCAAACCATGCATAACAATAGGTATTCTAAAATATATTCACGGCATCCCGTTTAAAGCTAACCCTGGAGCCTTACTAGAAAAAATGATCTTAAGTTGACAGAATTAGGTGAACAGTTACTTCAAAAAGTAAACAATTTAAACGGATTCATCCGAGAATAAAAGGTTCCTTCAGCAATAGATAAATCTAATTCAAAGGAATCTGCTCGTTCTTTAATAATATCATTTTTTAATAAATATCCGACTCTCTCTACTACCATAGCTTCTAATTGTTTTTGTAATTCTTTAGGATCCTTTAAAGCAACAGACTTTGGCATATTAACGGCATGTTTACGAGTAGGATTATAAACTGGTTGAATGCTATTTTCTTTTTTTAATCTTTCTTCTAACAAAAAAGTTACTAGTTCAAAAAATGTTTTTTTAGGTATATTGGCAGCTACACTAGCCCGTAATGAATCTAAAATATCTTCTTTACTAAACCAATCAGTATCTTTAGAGTTAATTGCTACATCGCTCAACATTTTTAAAGTTCCATCACCAGTTTTTAAAAGTATATCCACTGATATATTGGGTTGATATTTTAAGATAGCATTACCAATTTCCATAATTTTATATCCAGCAATTTGGTTTTTAGTAATAGGCAATTTAAAGTTGTTAAAATTGTTAAAATTATTAACTATAGTTGGTAAGTTAATATTATTGATTGTCCATTTAGTAGCTAACGGTCCAATTTTTTGATCAAACACATGTAATCTTAAAAAGGAAATATTATTACTTAAAATACTATTTAATGCATTAGTATTGGTTAAATGTTGTTCCATACTAAAATTAGCTAAACGTAAAATTGGAGTTACTTTTTTCATTAAATACATACGTTCTACTTCGGTAAGAACTTTAATATTACGATCCTCTGGAGATTTAGAATTATTAATTCTTATATTAAAATGTAAATTATCCATTTCTGCTTGTTTATGATTTTCGGTATATATTAATTTTGGTATTTTTAAATTTAAATTAAAAAAATTATTATTGTTTTCTAAATTCACAGCTATTTTTTGAGCACTTAAATAGGTTCTTTCTTCAGGATCTACGATATATTCTAAATTAATTCCATTTACTATACTTTTAACTCGCCCTTTAAAATCTATAGTTGTTAAAAACACCAATGGTTGATCATTTTTAAAAAACTTAGGCAACCCAGCTACAACTTTAGTCTTAATTTCTGCAATAAATTTATTTTTATTTACATAAGAAAATGGTAATGGAAGGTTTTTAATAATAAAAGGAAAAGATCTAATATTATGTTGTAAAATAATTAGCTCTCTATTAGTTGCATTAGTAATCAGAAAATGATCATCTACTGATACAATATCACGATGATCAAAAAAAATATTATTTGTTAATTGTATTTTTGTAGTTAATTTTGAATTAAAATATTTATGTTGAAAATTACTTGTTATTATTATTCCTGGATTTAACTTAGTAATAGTATCAATTAAATTATTACATTTTTTTTCTACATAAAAACTAACCAAATACGGAGCAATTAAAATTACAAATAGCGTCAAGCTGATTAATAAGATACTTAACTTTTTGATCTTACACCAAAATTTGTTTAACATGTCTAAATATATAAAGGCCATAGAAATATTATAATATATTTAAAAAAATTAAATTATTGACAATTTTGGTGGCTAACATAGGTAAGTTTAATGGCAACAACAAAGGTAAAAACTGATTTTATATCTATTGCTAAACAAGTATTAACGCTAGAAGCTAAGGCCATAGAAGATTTAGTTCATAGTTTAGATCAAAATTTCAATAATATTTGCGAATTAATTTTAGCTTGTAAGGGTAAAGTAATTGTTACCGGCATGGGAAAATCTGGTCACATAGCTAGAAAAATTGCTGCGACCTTAGCTAGCACCGGTACCCCATCTTTCTTTATCCACCCAGCCGAAGCATCCCACGGGGATCTCGGGATGATTAGCGAACAAGATTTAATTCTAATTTTTTCTAATTCTGGGGAAACTGAAGAATTATTAACAATATTACCCATGCTAAAGAGGTTTTCTACTAAAATAATTGCTATAACTAGTAATGCAAATTCTAAAATAGCTAAATATTCTGATTTTCATATTTTAGTTAATATTAAGCAAGAAGCCTGTCCATTAAATTTAGCTCCAACTACTAGCACAACTAGTGCTCTTGCTATCGGCGATGCATTAGCTATTAGTTTATTACAAGCTAGAGATTTTAATCATAAAGATTTTGCATGCTATCATCCCGGAGGTAGATTAGGTAAACGTTTACTATTAAAAATATCCGATCTAATGCATGTTGGAGACAAAATTCCTATAGCCTATCAAGGTACTAGCTTGTTAGACGCTGTTGTTGAAATGTCTAAAAAATGTTTTGGTTTAATTGCAGTAACTGATAGCAAAAACACTAAAAACATTGTTGGAGTTTTTAGTGATGGAGATTTAAGAAGGATAATAGATCAACGTTTAGATATTAATAATATAAAATTAATAGATGTAATGACTAAAAAATTTAAATCAATTGGTCCAGACTCATTAGCTATGGAGGCGATAGCTATTATGGAAAATAATAAAATTTTTTCATTACCTGTTATACAACATGGGGAAATTATTGGTATTTTTAATATGCATGACTTATTAAAAGCAGGAATTTTATAAAGGTTAGGTAGTAAATGCAAAGAACAATTTTTTCAACTTTAATTTTTTTAACATTAATAGTAGCTTCTCTAGTTATTTTAGTAAAATTACAAACCAAAGAATATAATAAAAAAATAACTATCTCTGAAACTCAGGAATACATGCACAAAATACACATAAATAATTATGACGAACAAGGCACCATAAAAAATTCTATGACTGCAGAATCGTGGCAATTTTTTCCAGAACATCAATATTCTATTATTAAACACCCAAATGTTATTGTTTATAAACCTACCGGTTATGTATATAATATTAGTGCTGATCTAGGACATCTTATGCATAAAAGTAGATCTTTAAGTGATAAAATAGATCTTATAAAATTATCCCATAATGTTGGGATTAAACAAAAACATATTACTAAAGAAAACCCTGGATTTTCTCTCTCTACTTCTTATTTAGAATTTAACCCTACCACTGAACTAGCAACTACCACAAAAGAAGTATCCATATCTAGAACAGGGTTATTAATAACTGGCATTGGTATGAATGCTGATCTAAAACATAATCAATTAGAATTACACAAAAATGTTACAACTAAATATCAAAAATAAATTAAAATTATTAATGTTTTTATTAACAATAAGTAATATAACTCTAGCAGAACATATAGATATTAAATCTGATCGATTAAAATTTGATGATAAACGAGGAATTGCTGTATATACTGGTAATGTAGTTGCTAACAAAGACGATAAATATTTATATGCAGAACAAGTTACCATTTATCGTGATTTAAATGGGAAGGTTGAATCCATAATAGCTCTTGGGAGCCCTACAAAATTTAATTATAATAAAACAACCGGGGAAGCTAATAGAATAGAATATTTTCCAAAGTTAGAAAAAATGATTTTAATTGAAAATGCTAAAATTTTTAATAATAATGAATATATTATGGGTATTAAATTAAACTACTATTTAAAACAAAAAACATTAACATCCGCCCACAATAATACTATTATTATACATCCAAGTTCTAAATAAAGTTTATTTAAATTATGAAAAACATATTAGCCATAAAAAACTTAACTAAACATTATAACAAACGTAAAATTGTAAACAATATCTCTATGGAGCTTAAACAGGGTTCTATTATAGGTTTGTTAGGCCCTAATGGAGCTGGTAAAACTTCTTGTTTTTACATGATTTTAGGATTAACTAAATGTGAATCTGGATCAATTTGGTTAAATAATCAAGAAATAACTTTTTTACCTATACATCAACGAGCAAAATTAGGTATTGGCTATTTACCACAAGAACCATCGGTATTCCGTAAGTTATCGGTAGAAGATAATATTATGGCTATATTACAAATAATGGATAATTTAGATATAGCATTTAAAAAAAATAATAATAAAAAAACCCTAGAAGAACTTCTAGAGGATTTTCTTAAAGAATTTAATTTAATCCATCTTAGAAAAAACCCAGGTATTAGCTTATCTGGCGGAGAACGCCGTAGATTAGAAATTGCTAGAACATTAGCTACTAATCCAAAGTTTATTTTATTAGATGAACCATTTGCTGGGGTTGATCCTATAACAATAGCTGAAATTAAGAAAATTCTTTTATCTTTAGCTAAAAAAGATATTGGGATCATAATAACCGATCATAATGTTAGAGAAACTTTAGATATTTGTGATCAGGCATATATAATGAGTAATGGAAAAATAATAGCTCAGGGTAATATGAGCGAAATAATAAATAATCATGAGGTAAAAGAAGTATATTTAGGTAAAGAATTTAAAGTTTAAACACAAGGAGTTAGAGTTATGAATACAAATAATACTATTACCATTTCTGGGCATCATGTAGAAATTACACCAGCACTAGAATCAAAAGTAAAAAATATAATACATAAATTGCAACATAAATTTGATCATATAACCACCGTACATGTAACTTTAAAAATCGATAGTAGTACCCATCCACATATGCAACAAGCTGAAGCAGAACTTAATTTATGCGGCAAAAAAGAACCAATTTTTGCACGAGCAAGTAGCGAAGATATGTACGATTCTTTACAAAAATTAAGAGATAAATTAGATCGCCAAATAGTAAAACATAAAGAAACTTTAAAAACTCACGGTGAACACAATCACCCTCATTCTCATCATAATCATGATGAAACTGAACTAGATTCTGAATAAAATTGGTTATACCAATTACACTTGAAATTAAGGTACTCTAAAAAACAAGTCGTGAAACTCGCCTTTCGTAAATTATAGAACAACAAAAAACTATGAGGCTCAAACAACACTCCTTGTTTTTTAGAGTACCTTAATTTCAAGTGTAATTGTATATTAAAAAAAACAACATAAAAATCCTTAGTAAAACTAAGGATTTTTTTACAAAAAAAATCTCCTATTATCGTTTACTCAAATTATTAAATAGGAGATTTTTATGGGTAAAATTGCTACATTAATCGGTAAAATTAAAACAATAGAAGCTAATTTAGACGAAACTACTAAATTAATAGATCAACAATTTACAACTTTTTCTAATGCTATAAGCTATATAGAAGATGGGTTAAAAGAAATTTCAACTAAAGAAAAATTAAAAACCATATCAAAAATAGAAAAACAAGAAGTAACTGGTCCATTAACTAAACTAAAAAATAGTCTAGATTTAGCAGAAAAACATCTAAATAAAATATTAAACACAATTAAAGATAGTAAATTTAACGAAGAAGAAACTTGTAAATTACAACAAATCGTTAACGAAGTACTGTCTAAATACAATGATTACAAACAAAAATTAGATCCTTTATTTGATAAATTAAAAACGATACAATCTAAAATTACCACTATAAAAGAAACAATAGATCCTTACGATTGTGCTAAAGAAAAAGATAAATTTTTAAAACACTTAGAAGGTCTTATTTCTCATTTTAATCAAGAAGTATTTGCTGATCAAAAACAAAATAAAGAAATACTATCACAACTAAAAGTTTTTAAGCATAAAATTAAACCACTAAGTATTAGCACTGAATCTAGCGTTAGTTCTAATTCCGTTGAACAACACTCAGAATCAACTAATTCTCCACGCCCTACTACACCTACTATCTAACTTTATTCTTACCCAAAACACCGGCGCCCAGTTGGGCGCCGAACGGGTATTTAAGTTGTTTATCTTAAGAAAATCAGTTAATATCCTATTGCAATTTACTAATATTATTTAAGTAATGGTGTTTCAAAAAAGTGACCAAAGAAACAATAATTAATAAAAAACCCTCTAAAACTATGGCAAAACGTTTTAGAGGGTTCTATCCAATTGTAGTAGATGTAGAAACAGGTGGGTTAGATCCGCATAACGATGCCCTACTAGAAATTGCAGTATTAGCATTAGAAATGCAAGAAAATGGTGATTTAATCCCTGGCGAATTAAAACACCATCATATTATACCATTTGATGGCTCGAATATTTCTAAAGACAGCTTAACTATTAATCAAATTGATCCTTCTCATCCTTTTAGATTTGCTGTCACAGAACTAGAGGCTTTGCAAGAAATTTTTAGTTTTGTAGAAAACATAAGAAAATCAGCAGGATGCAGTAGATGTGTATTAATTGGGCACAATTCTTGGTTTGACTTACATTTTCTAAACTCAGCTATTAAACGGTGTAATCTAAAGAGTCCTTTTCATGCATTTACTAGTTTCGATACTGCTACCTTAAGTGCAGTATTTTATGGGCAAACAGCCTTAGCACAAGCAGCTCGTCGCGCAAAAATCTTTTTTGATCCTAAACAACACCACTCGGCTATTTACGATACCCAAAAAACTGCGGAATTATTCTGTAAAATAGTTAATTCTTGTCGGGTTCAGTTCTGAGTTTTAATGGTTAAGTTTAATATTTATCTTTTTCTCCACCTTGGCTTTTGAACTTTAGGTGGTGGTTGTACACGTTGTGCAAATTTTATAGAAGTTTTGCCCAATAATGCATTTATATTTGTTATTACATCAGAGTTTGAATTAAAATTTCTCTTAAAAAACCATTTCGCTCTATCTTCTCCTAAAACTACCATGTTATTACCTTCCATTGGTGGACGATTAAGTGTACCGTTACGATTTCTAAAAGCTGTTTTATTAGCAAACAGCTCGGCATCAGCTGGATTATCAAATTTAATTTTAAGAACCTTTTTACCAGGCTTATTAATATCATCAACAACCATTAGGTCATTGGGATGTATTCCCATCATTGTCGTAATTCCAGTAAAAATTGCATTTTGTGGTTGTATATTATATCTTCTATCAACAACTGGAAATTTAAAACCTTCTTCAACGGCTCTTAATCTTGCACGTAACTTTGAATAACCATCAGCTTGCTTATGTGGTAATGCTATTTTTCTTACTTCTGCAGGCGCTGGTGTACGTTTTGCTCTATAAGAATGAAGTGGTTCTCTTGCTTTAGCTTCTTTTATGATGTTGTTGAAAACCTTTAAATATTCACGTGGAATTCCTATTAAATACCCATCGCCATTAGGATTATCATTATAATCGACCAATATACTGGTAGGCTTAATTTTAATTCCCTTTTTCTTTAAAAGCCCAGCAATAAGTTCTTGACATTGTTTTCTATCATTTACATTATCACTAAATTTAATGCCTCCATTAAGTAATTTAGATATTTTTCCAGAAATCAGTGTATATTCAGAGATAGGTGCTAACGAACTTAGCGCAAAGTGTAATGCTTGTTGTCTTGTTCTCCTGGTGTCAGCATGTTGATGATTAATACCTAATAAATTAACAAAAGCATTTCTTATTGCTGACGATCCAAAATTTACTGATAATTGCCCATCTGCAGAAATATATGTCCCAAGTTGTCCTTTGCCTTTGGATGGAAGAATACGTAATTTTGTTTCATCTCCATTCACATCAACTACTTGAGATAAAAAATTTTCAACAAATTCTTCTTGTTCAGGATAGTATTTTTGGACTTGTTCTCGCAATTGTTGTAAAAATTGTTTTTTATCTTGTTCATTGGTAAATTTAATTTCTATTGCACTGTAATTATCAACTGTTAATACAGATGAAATTTGTATACCATTTATCTCAATTTTTTTTGTAGGCATAAGACTTTTCCTCTTTTAAATAATATAGGCATAATATTTTGACTATACTATTAATAAAAAGTTCATAAATAAGTAGAATGGTAAGATTTTGCTATTACAACTATATGAATAACAAAATATAGGGTATATACCGCTAATAGCGGTCCAACTGCAAAAGATGGCAAAAATAGGTTTGTCGTGTACAAAGGACTTTAACAAAGTGCAGCAATTAATTGATCTGATGCTGTAGCTAAAGTACCATTACTCATAAATAAAACATGATCACCAATATTTGATTTATTAGCTAAAGTATCAATTAATTCACTAATGTTAGTACAAATTTTCCCTGGTTTTTGAATAGTGTTGAATAATTTTTCAAGATCCCAATTAATTTTATTAGGATCAGCATATAAATATAATTGATCTGCCTCCCCTACCGCTGTAATTAAATCCTTATTATTAACTCCTAGTTTCATAGTGTTAGATCCTAAATCCACTACAGCAACAATTGGATGTTTTTTAAGATCACTATTAAGAGAAGCTATTAATGCTTTTATGGTTGCTTTAATTGCCGTAGGATGATGGGCAAAATCGTCATAAATTTTAATTCCTCTATAACAACCCTTATATTCTAAACGTCTAACTACACCTTTAAAACTTGCCATTGCCTCAATTGCTACATCAAAACTTACTCCAACTTGTTTGGCTGCTAAACAAGCTGCCATAGCATTCATTAGATTATGTTCACCTGGCAATTGTAACTTATTTTTTAACTGTTTTAATAAAACTAATTGTTCATTATCTATTAACGCAGCATTTAAAGAAAACGCTTGTTTTTTAGTCCAACATCCTTGTTGTAATAACTCTTTAATATTATCATCATCAGCATTAAATATTATTGAACCAGAACTAGGAATTAAACGTATTAAATGATGAAATTGTAATATTATTGCTTGTAAATTTGGGAAAATATCAGCGTGATCAAACTCGATATTATTAATAATTAAAGTTTTTGGACGATAATGAATAAATTTAGATCGTTTATCAAAAAAAGCACAATCATATTCATCGCCTTCAATAACAAAAAAATTTCCTGCTCCTAATAGGGCAGATAAATTAAAATTTTTCGCTACTCCTCCAATTAAAAATCCAGGATTTAACCCAGCATAATGTAAAATCCATGCCAACATGCTAGTAGTAGTAGTTTTTCCATGAGTGCCAGTTACAGCTAATACATGTTGTTTTGATAAAACAAATTTAGCTAAAAATTCTGGACTAGACATAAATGGTAAACTTTGATCTAAAATATGTTCAATAATAGGCATACCACGACTCATCACGTTACCTATCACTATTAAATCCGCTTGCGGTAAATCTGATACGTTATATTTTTCAGTAAATGTTATTCCGGCTGCAGCTAACTGATCACTCATTGGTGGATAAATATTTTGATCTTGACCTGTTATTATAAAACCTAATTCTTTAGCTAATAATGCTAAACTAGCCATAAGTTTTCCGGCTATACCTAAAATATGAATATGCATAAAATTTTAGTTCCTATTTTTTATATACTCTCTACTAACGAGCTTTCGGTACTCTAAAAAAATAATTGATTTGCGCCATCCTGGCACTTACCCTTCGGGCGCACTGCGTGCGTCAAAAATGTCTATCCTGACATTTTTTGCACTGAACTCGCCCTACGCTTAACAGCAGCAGCATGGGGCTCAAACACCGCTCATTATTTTTTTAGAGTACCGAAAACTCATGTGCAAGCAGTTACTTTTTATATACAGATATAATTAAATAATAATTCACCTAAATTATGTTGTATTAGCATATATGTTAAAGAAAAAACACCTGCTTTTAAATAGTTAAAATTAAACCCATTAGCAAATATAAAAATATATAGTATAAATTCCCAATATACAAGAGGAACCATCAAGATAGTTGCTAAAAAAGCTGAATATTTCAAGATAATCACCCAAACAATCAACAACAATCTAAGTACAATATCAACTAATGTTAAACTAGTTAAAATTTGCACAAATCTATTTGATTTATTATAAAATGCTAAAGTACTATAGAGTACCCCCCATAATACTAAAAATAATATTGCCAACACGATTATTGATTGTTCTACTGTTGGAACTAAAAATTTAAGATGTTTATTATTAATTAAATTAAATACTTTAATGCCAACTACATCAGCTACATAATTAACAATAAAATCCACAACCACTAAAAAGACTAGCAATAATTTTGAATATACGATATCTTCTGGTTTTGTCTTAAGTAAAAATAGGTTTATAAAACTTTTTATTAATTCATACATAATTTATATATTAAACTATGAAAAATATTAATGCTATTTATGCACAATCTGGAGGAGTAACAGCCGTAATTAATACTACTGCTTGCGGGGTTATAGAAACTTTTCAAAAATTGGCTAATTCGTCTAACTCTGTTCTTTCCCCATCTAGTAAAATATATGCAAGTCTTAACGGTATAATAGGAATATTGCAAGAAGATTTAATCGATCTTTCTTTAGAAAACCCTAGCAATATTAATGGTCTAAGATATACCCCTGCTGGGGCCTTTGGATCTTGCCGCTATAAATTAAAAAGTTTTGAAGAAAATTTTGAAGAATGGCAACGGTTAGTAGAAGTGTTTAAGGCACACAACATAGGATATTTTTTTTACAATGGCGGTGGAGATTCTCAGGATACTGCCTATAAAATATCTTTATTTGGTAAACAATTAGGTTATCCCATTACATGTATCGGGATCCCTAAAACTATAGATAACGACCTAGCATTCACTGATAATTGCCCAGGTTTTGGCTCAGTTGCTAAATATGTTGCAATTTCTACGCTAGAAGCAAGTCTAGATGTAGTATCCATGGCTAAAAATTCTACCAAAGTTTTTATTTTAGAGGTAATGGGTAGAAATGCCGGTTGGATAGCAGCTGCTAGCGGTATAATCGCTAACGATCCATCCCAACCACCACATATAATTTTATTTCCAGAAGTACCATTTTACCAAGAAAAATTTTGTACAAAGGTAAAAGCTTGTGTAGAAAAATATGGATTTTGTGTAATAGTAGCATCAGAAGGGGTTAAAAATCATAATGGACAATATCTCGCTCAAGATCCAAAAATAACTGATCAATTTGGGCATGGTCAACTAGGTGGAGTTGCTCCGCTATTAGCCAACCTAATAAAAAATGAACTTAATTTAAAAAATCATTGGGCAGTAGCTGATTATCTACAAAGATCCGCTCGCCATATTGCTTCAAAGGTAGATGTAGAACAAGCTTATTTATTAGGTAAAGCAGCTGTAGAATTAGCCATTAATGGTCAAAATGCTGTTATGCCTATTATAGTAAGAACTAACAATGAACCTTATACCTGGGAAATAAAAACCGCAAATTTAAATGATGTTGCTAATAAAGAAAAACTTTTACCAAAAAATTTTATTAATGATGAAGGTTTCGGGATCACCGAAGCTTGCAAACAATACCTAAAACCATTAATTCAAGGTGAAGATTATCCACCATATAAAGATGGGATCCCTCAATATATAAAATTACAAAAAAATATGGTTCCTAAAAAATTGCCTATATACTGAGCGCACATGAGTTTTCGGTACTCTAAAAAAATAATTGACTCGCCGCCATCCTGGCGCTTGCCCTTCGGGCGCACTGCGTGCGTCAAAAATGTCTATCCTGACATTTTTTGCGCTGAACTTGCCCTGCGCTCAGCAGTGTTAACAGCAGCAGCATGGGGCTCAAACACCGCTCATTATTTTTTTAGAGTACCAAAAACTCATTAATCAAAAATATATATTATATCTGATATTTAACCGCTAAAGAACCAGCATGACCAACATATTTATTTTTTATTCTTAATTCATAATTTGCAGTAAAATGGATCCTGTCTTGATGAATAAAAGTTAATCCCGCACCTACATTATAGGTAGTTTTATCGGGGATTATTCCTTGTACGGTAAAACCACCACCACCACCTAAAAATTGTGCAGTTGTTGTTGGGGCGCTACTTTTAAAATCATGTAGCATCATAAAATGAATATCTGGATTATAAGTTTTTTCATCGTCTTCTTTATGTAATATAGCAAATTTAACACCTACTCCACCTTCTAATTGAGTTAATTTAGCATTATTTACTTGTTGTAAACTAAGTCCACCAGCACCGGCTTCATTGTACATATTTTGACTTAACGTTGAATATTGTAAAGAAAGATTAGGAATAATTTTAAAGTCATCAATACTATATATATATCCTGTAGCAACCTTTGTAGATGGTTGCGTAGAATTATAATCAGCTGTAGCAGTATAATTTAATCCATTATACTGAACACTACGCATTAATTTATATTTATTAAATGCCATTGCTGCAAAATAATCTACATAATAATCTTCTGGAGAAAAGTTACCATATAAAGTTATCTGACGACTACTAACCTTAGTTTTTTTAGATGGAAAATCTCTACTGTTTACATGGGTTCCAACTGAACTTAATCCTACTCCTAACCAAGCATCATCCCCAATTTGATGATCCATCCCAAATGCTAATCCAGCAGTATTGGCAGTATAACCAACAAAAGAATTTCGCTCTTTTTGAGTAATAACTCCCCCTAAACCTTTAATCCATACACCATTAGCTGATTGCATTCCACCTGCCGAAAATCCAGTTTGAATGTTATTAATTCCAGCGCGCGCAAGCAAATACATTCTTTCGCTTATAACACCAAACACATTAGATGGAACAACAGACCAGGTCTCGGCTATACTATTAAGATCTGGAGATAATTGAGTTACCGCATTACTTACTTGCTGTTGCGATGGTAATCCTTCTAATTTTGACAATGCAGTCCTTAAATCACCAAAAACTCCGTTGTTAATTAAACTATCTAATACCGTAGCAACAGGAACTACTGTCATATTTCCTGCAGCTTCTACTATACCAGCTATTGATTGGCGATGAGTGGTAATTATAATATTATTACCAGATAATGCTAAAGTGTAAGATATTAAATCAGTTGCACCTAATAAATTAATTGGATTATTCATAGTTGCCGCATTACTTCCAGCCATAACCGTAAACATTTGATTATCACCCAACAAAGTATTATCTCTGGCATCTATACTTAGAGTCGCACCAGAATTTAATGTAACAGCACCATTATTTAAGGTTAACGTTCCTGGGATATTGTTATCTATAATCATAACATGAGTACCAGTTGGCTCAACCGTATAGCTACCATTTACCATGGCAGCTGGTTGTAACACCTGCACTGTGCCAAAATTATCAAAAAGATTTCCTGCACCAACATCAAAATTTGCACTAACATTAACCGTTGATTCATTACTATTTGTAATACCACCCATTGCTGTAAGTGGGCCATTAATAGTAAAAACTCCCCCAGAATTATTATCAGCAGTATTATTATTACTAAATGGTCCTAACTGAACATCAGTAATTGTTGCAGTGTTATTAACCGTAAACTGACCAGAATTAGTAGTCCCTCCAGCCAAACTAATTCCATTTGCACTGGAATTAGTTATTGTTGTTGTACTAAAATCATTATTACTAAAACTTATACTACGAATTGCGTTAGGTATTGTAGCCGTAACCTTCATAATACCATTGTTAATTATAGAATTCAGTGGTGCATTGCTACCGATTGCCCCACCACTTGATACCTTTATATTTTGATTAGCGTTGTTAGTTAAATTTCCAGGGCTAGTACCATTAACACTAGATATATCACCTCCAGTAGCAATATTTATTGTTCCTAAAGTATTTGTTACGCTTCCAGTCTGTAAACTGTTACCAATTATTAGCTTTCCAGAACTAATATTCAAAGTGGAATTTGTTGCATTATTGGTGAAATTTATACATTTTATTGAGCCATTATTAGTGATTATTCCATTGTTGGTAATATCACCTAACATACCATTATTACCAATAGTAGCACCATTTAATACACTTATAGTTTGACTAGCTGCATTTGTTAAATTACTAGGCGTGTTAGAATTAGCACTAGATAAATCCCCGGAATTAGGAATAGTTGTACTGCCTATGGTTAGACTACCTAGAGTATTGGTTACATCTCCGGTTTGTACAATACCATTAGTAACATTTAAAGCAGCATTGGCATTATTATTAGTAAAAGTACCCATGGTTATAGGACTACCATTAGCATTAAATGCACCATTATTGGTAACAGCTCCAGTGGTTATATTACCACTGTTAGCATTAATAGTACCACTATTAGTAACTGTACCAACAATTATATTGCCACCGCCAGCTTTAACAATACCACTATTAACTACTGTTCCTATTGGATGATTAGCGCCTATTGTACCAGTATCAGATATATTTATAGTTTGATTGGCAGCATTTGTTAATGTACCAGAATTTGTAGAATCAACACTTGATAAATCTCCAGTACCAGAAATGTTTATGGTTCCTAAAGTATTAGTTACACTACCTGTTTCTATATATCCTGAAGTAATATTTAAAACCGGTAGATATGATGATGGGACAGTAGGATGGGTTGAGGTGGAACCTGTGGTTGAAGAGTTGGCAGACGTTACTTGGTTGTTTTGTGTAACAATTTGCAACACTGCTGAACCTATATAGTTAGTGTTTGGAGTAAAAACTAATCCTTGCAAAGCATTATTCAAATTAGTTAAACTTCCAGAAAGATATACGTTATTACTATTATTACCAGATATGCTAAGTAATCCAGTTGCGTTAGCCACAGTTAATATACCATTGGTTGCTGTTAAATTTATTGTTCCTCCATTGTTATCCATCCCTGCGATAGTAATAGCATTTTGCTGAGCATTAGAAAATACTAAATTGGTATTTTCCGGAACAGTTTGAGCAGCCGGCAATGTTGTATTAGTTATTGGACTATTATTTACATCTATATTTAATGCAAGTGGTGTTACGTTAATATTAATATTACCATAAACAGTAGATTGGTTTGTAACAGAAGTTGCAGTTCCACTACCAGTAGCGCTGCCACCATTAACTATAGATCCAACCAACACTCGTCCATGATTGCTTGATGCATCACTCTGAACAATAAATATACCATTATTATATATGTTACCTAATGGTATATTCACGGTAGCAATAGTACCTATAGAACCACCAGACACTATTGTCGTTCCAGTATTCTTAATGGCTCCAGTGCCTGCAATATTACCAGTAGAATTTAAAATAGTGGTGGTACCATATAAAGTAGTAAAAGCATCACTAAGTCCAGTTATTGCATTATCAATTACAAAAGCACCAGAATTCAAATTAATAGAATTTACATTGGTAATAACTCCGTTGGTTGTAAAGTGTCCAGCTATATTAATAGAATTATTATTGTTATTGTTAGAACCGCCACTACTAGTAACACCTGTAGTATACCCAGTAATACTTCCAGTGATGCTTCCACCAGAAATATTTAATATAGCATTATTAGCATTAAAATTAATTGGTGAAGTTATAATGCCAGATGTATTCATCCTTCCAGATAGATTAATAACTCCTGTAGCTCCGGTATTAACAATACCATTAGTATTTACAGTTAACGTACCGCCCGAATTATTATTTAATTGATTTACGTAAATGCCTCCTCCAATATTATTTTCACTAACCTGGATAGTTCCACTATTTGCTAAACTATCGAATAAAACCGAAGGAGAACCGATATTTCCTCCAAGTAGGTTTATAGTTCCAGAGTTAGTTACAATGCCAGAACCAATTAACTGATTACCAGCACTTATGGTAGTAGTTGTACCGGTAGCCGTATTAAAGGCTTTGTTAATCCCAACGATAGAATTATTTACAGTAAAATTACTAGTATTATTTACGTTAATAGAATTTACATTACTAATAACTCCACAGGTTAAATCGTAGGTGTAATTTTGATTTATATTAATAGTTCCAGTGCTAGAAGCTGCGGTACTACCACCTCCTGTTATATTAGAAGTTACTGCTCCACCAGAAAAATTCAAAACTCCAGAATCTATAGGTCCAAAATTAATTGGCATACTAATTGTACCACCAGAATTAACCGTTACCACACCAAGATTTTGTAAAAATTGAGCTCCAGTACCAACAATATTACCACCGCTGTTTACCGTAATAGTACCACCAGACGTAGTAGTTTGAGTTACCGTAGTACCAGTAGGATAAATTCCACCAACCTCATTGGTAGAATTACCCCCAGTTGTCGCAAGTGCATTAGTGTTGTTAATGTTATCTGAAACATAAACATTATTACCTATTACTAAACTTCCACTATTAATTATACCTCCAACAGTTGAGGTAATTGTCGTAACTCCCCCAACAGTGCTAGCTGTACCTATCGTACCACCAGCCACGGTTATAGTGCCAGCATTAGTAATTGCTCCATCACCAGCTAGATATCCTCCGGAATTTATAGTGGTTGTAGTACTTGCTGCTGTGGTAAAAGCTGTATTAATCCCAGTGATTGGGGAATTAACCTCAAGATTACCAGAATTTACATTAAAAGAACCTATATTGCTAATATATTGATCAGAATTATTATAAGTAAAACCACCAGTTATATTAACTGCACCTTGACCAGAACTAGAACTGCCACCAACAGCTGCATTTACCGAACCACCAGCTAAATTTAAAATACCACCATTACTACCAAAAACAACTGGAACATTTATAGTTCCACCAGTATTTACTGTTAAAGTACCAGAATTAGTTAAAATCAAATTATTAGAACTATTATTAGCGATATTACCGCCGTTATTTATAGTAGTTGTAGCACCTTCTTCAATATTAAAAGAATTATTAATATTCTCTATTAATCCACCAATGCTAAAATTACCAGATTTTACATTAATATTTGCTATATTACTTATAGGATCATAAATGCCACTATAAGAAAAATCGGCAGTAACGTTAACAGTACCAATACCAGTATTAGGGGAATTAGCAGGGGAATTAAGAGCACCACCTACAATGCCATTAATAAGACCACCAGACAAATTTAAAACACCACTAGTACTATTGTGAGTTCCAAAAGTAATAGGGGTATTTATTGTTCCGCCACTATTTAAATTAACCACCCCAATTGTACTCAACGTAGTAGCATTAGCTATAACTCCATTACTATTAACATTTATGATTCCGGTATCGTTATTTAATATATTTGTAACATTGACATTATTAGAAGCAATATTAACTGTCCCGGAATTGTTAATACTAGCTAATATACTATTAACACCTATAGTACCCGTTCCAGAAATGTTTATGGTTTGACCAGCAGCATTAGTTAAAACACTAGCGGCATTAACACTAGATAAATCTCCATTAGAAATAGTCATACTGCCAATAGTATTATTAATATTTCCTGTTTGTACAATGCCACCAGTAATGTTTAATGAAGCAGAACTATTATTATTAGTAAAACCACCGGCCATTAGCGCTTTGCCTCCGCTAACATTAAAAATACCATTGTTATCAACTATAGTAGCAACTCTTGCTGCATTGTTGGCACCTATAGTGCCAGTTCCAGAAACTGTTATAGTTTGACCAGCTGCATTTGTTATTGTACAGTTGCTAGAGCTAACATTTGATAAATCACCCATAGAAATAGTTATTGCTCCAGCATTATTGTTAATGTTATTGGTTTTTACAACTCCGCCAGCAATATTGAATATTGCTGTTGAACTACTATTAGTAAAATTACTGAAATAAGCATTACCAGAATTAGCATTAAATGCCCCGGTGTTCGTAACATTACCCATAGCACTACTTGCGGTTCCTATTATATCACCAGATAATCCACTAGCTATTGTTAAAGTTCCTGCATTATTTATAGAGCCATTACCAGATAAACCATTGTAAATATTTACAGTAGTAGTACTACCAACATTTGTATTAAAGGCTTTATCAACGTTTGAAAGAGGACTGTTAATTACAAAATTACTAGTTCCAGTTACCTGAATAGTAGCTACATCTTGAATAGATGGATTAGCCCCAGTATAGGTAAAATTACTATTAACACTAACTGTCCCACCAGGCGCTGAACTTGGACCAACAATGTTTCCCACTATAGCACCACCTGTTAGATTTACAATTCCATTATCTTTTGGATTAAGAGTGGTGCCAGATAAAGTTAAATTTATTGATGAATTTATGGTGCCACCTGTTTCTGCTGTTACAATTCCTGCATTATTTATACCAGTAAATTGATTATTATTTCCTATAGAACCAGTTCCAGAAACACTTATAGTTTGACCTGAATTATTAGTTATAGTATTTGTATTGGCACTAATACTCGATAAATCTCCACTAGAAATCGAAATTGTACCTAAAGTATTATTAACATTACCTGTTTGTATAAGACCACCAGCAACGTTAAATAAGGCATTTGTTGCAATAGATGCTACTCCATTATCAACGGTACCAACGTAAGATCTACCATAATTAACATTAAATACTCCTGTACTGGTAATATTGCCCATTGGAGCAGTATTAGTTCCTAATATAGCTGCATTAGTAGGCATGCTACTAGCTGTAGCACTTGTCGCGCCAGATAGAGAACCAGATGCAGAATTAGCTAGCGTAATAGTTCCAGCATTAACTATAGTGCCAGTACCTAGAAGACTGCCACCTTGACTTTGATTTATACTAACTGTAGTCCCAGCTTCAGTAGTAAATGTATTGTTAATACCAGTTATAGGATTATTAATTGTAAAATTGCCAACCCCACTGGCATTATTAACAACATTAACATTAGTGATATTATTTAATGCTTTATTAGTAGTAAAAGTTCCAGATACATTAACAATTCCAACATCAGTCGAATTTCCTGTCCCACTAATAATTCCATTGATCGTACCACCACCTATATTTATAGCTGCCATCCCAGATCCAAAACTAATAGGTGCATTAACAGTACCAGATGTTGTTGTGGTACTACCATTATTAGAAACAATAGAACTAGCACTAACAGTAGTACCATTATCCATAATTAACGTACCATTATTAGTTATAGTATTCAAAGCATTAGTAGCCCCAAGCGTGCCATTACCAGAAACATGTACCGTTTGACCAACTGCATTTGTTAAATTAGTAGTATTAACAGAAATTCCAGATAAATCTCCACCAGAAACTTTTATGCCTCCATTATTATTCGTTACATTACCGACTATCATGCTGCCAGAAGTAATATTTAACGCCCCAGAATTACTACTAATTCCTCCTATACCGGTTGTTCCGCTGACTGCACTACTAGTTACATCGTTATCATTAACCATAACAGTTATGTTAGCTGGTCCATAATACCCAGTAGTTTGAGTAAAAGTTAAAGTAGCTAAAGCATTATTAAGATCGGATACCTTCCCAATAATAGTGATTATTTTAGAATGGTTAGCTGTAGCAACCAAATTAGTAGTGGACGTAAATGATAAAGTACCATTTGTAGCTAATAACGTTACATTTTCAGATTGATTATTATTATCTGGATCGGCAATACTAATACCGCTAATTCCAGTGGCAGCAGTAGAAGCACCATTAATAAATATAGAAGGACTAGTAGTTGTAGAAGGTAAAGTTTCAGTTGGAGGCAAATCTACACCAGCCTGTCTACTAGTGTCTGGAATGATTCCAGCAGAAGTACCGGTAGAGTTTACCGTCATATTTATCGTATTTATAGCAGTTAAAGGACCTGCTCCAGATGATTCTGATACATCATTGGTAAAAGTTTTAACCTTAACTGTGCCGGCAACATTAAATGTTCCATTATTAATAACGTTACCCATGCTAGATGTATTCCCTATACTACCACCAGACACCGAGATGGTACCGGCATTACTAATAGCACCGCCACCAGAAAGATCTCCTCCACCAGATATAGTTGTTATAGTATTAAATGCTGTAGTAAAATTAAAAGTTGATAATGCACTATTAATTGTAAAATTGTTAGTGTTTACTAGAATATTACCGACTTTTGCTGTTTTATTTAAAGAACTAGCAGTATCGCAATCTGCTAATACATTAATTATTTCACTATTATTATTAAATCCTGTAACCGTAGAAGTTATAGCTCCACCATCAAGGTTTATAACTCCACCGGTATTGGCAAAACTAATCGGAGCACTAACTGTACCACCTTTTTCTAAATTTAAAACACCAGAATTAGTTAATGCATTAGCATTTGTACTCGTACTACTTAATATACCACCAGAAACATTTAAAACCGCATTTGCAACATTATTAAAAGTACCAACTTGTACATTACCACCACCTGCATTAAATGTTCCAGCATTAGTTACAACTCCTATCGGTTTGGTGCTACCAATTGTCCCGGTTCCAGAAAGTGTTATGGTTTGACCAGCTGCATTTGTTAAAGTACTAATTGGGACACTACTGCTACTACCGCTGCTAATGTTGCCGCCAGATAAATCTCCACCAGAAATTAGTATACCACCAGCTGTAGCACCTGTTGTATTATTTATATTAAGTGCCGCCACTGTACCACCGGTAATATTTAAAACAGCGTTTGCATTGTTATTAGTAAACGTACCAATAGTTATACTCCCTCCAGTAACATTTACTCTATCATTATTTGTTAGCAAAGAAGTATTATCAACTCCAGATAAAAACCCACCATTAGCAACCACAATGGTGGCATTATTAGTAACAGTTTTAACTCCAGTTACATTGTTATTAATTGTAAAACTGTTTAAACCTAAAGTATTATTGTTAACGGAAATTGTTTGCGCATTAGAAATATCGCCACCAGTAGAAAAAGTAGCGCTGTTAGTTCCATACCCTATAGCTAACGCATTAGCTACAGAAGAACTTAACGTTATATTGCCGTTAATAACTGGATGAGTGGTGATGCTGTTTTGCAACAACATATTAGTAGCTTTAGTACCAGTAATATTTCCATTAACGGTACCACCAGTAATTAGAAAACTATCTCCCGTACTTCCTGTGCTACCAGTAATATTTCCATTAACGGTACCACCAGAAATGTTATATGTATTTCCTACACTTCCTGAGTTACCGGTAATGTTTCCACTAATAGTACCGCCAGTAATGTTAAATGTATCTGCTTTTTTACTTCCCGTAATATTTGCATTTACAGTTGTGCTACCACTAATATTATATGTATTCCCTCCGGTTGCCGCGCTATTACTGGTAATACTACCGTCTACGCTACCACCAGAAATACTCACTAAATCTCCAAATACACTAGTAGTAATAACACCATTAACATTGCTACCATCAAATATATAATAATCTGGACCGTTGCCGCCAGTAATGTTACCCTTTAAACTGCCACCTTGAATATGATATATATCGCGATAGCTACCAGATGGAATTGCAGATGTGCCAACGCTACCTTTTATATTTCCAGTAATTGCGCTCGAAGCATTTTGTTGCCATAAGCTAAGCCTAGCGGTAGCGGCAGAAAAATCTATTGCACTGCTTCCAGATGAAGCAGTAATAGTACCAGGACCATTACTAGTACCACTTCCAGGACCTCCGCTAGCTGTATTAGGTATAAAATCATAAATATCAATAACCCCAGCCACTGTTGGATTAGCTTTAGACATATCTAAAACAGTACCACTATCTTGTCTACTAATACTACCGCTATTGTATATGCTATATATGATAGTAGAATAATCATCTGGGTTAGTGTTAAATAAGCCAGTAGATGCTATTGATATAACTGGATACCCAGTAACAGACCAAACAATACCACTATTTACAGTCCAGCTCCCACTACCAGTACCAGAAGTCATAGATAGAGCTGCTGCTTCGGCTGCCCCAGTATTAATAACCCAACCTACCTGACTACTACTAATATTTTGAAGACTAGTACCAAAAGAATTATTAGTTATTGTTATGTGCACCACTAAAAATAGCACTAATATTTTTTTGAGATTAATGTGATTAAACCAAAATTTGGTAAAATAGCCTATAATCCGTGGCATGTTAAATGAGCTCCGACCAGAACTACGTTCAATGTCAGCAAACAAAATATTATAATTATAATTTAATAATAGTTTATATTGGTGGAACTACAAATATATTGATCGCAAATGAGTTTTCGGTATTCTAAAAAACAAGTGACTCACGCCATCCTGGCGCGAGCCCTGCGGGCGCGCTGCGCGCGTCAAAATGTCTATCCTGACATTTTGTGCGTGAAACTCGCCTTTCGCAAAGCAAGGAGCAACTAGAGGTCAAAGAAGCTCAAACAACACTCCTTGTTTTTTAGAGTACTGAAAACTCATTTGTTGAGAGCATATCAAATCTCGTATCTAACAGCTAAAGATCCAGAGTGGCCTATAAATTTATTTTTCTTTCGTAGTTCATAATTTGCGGTAAAATGTACTCGATTTTCATGAATAAAAATTAATCCAGCACCTACATTATAAGTAGTTTTATCTGGAGTCGCTCCTTGTATGGTAAAACTACCACCTCCACCTAAAAATTTTGCTGTAGTTATAGGGGCACTACTTTTAAAATCACGCAACACCATAAAGTGAAGATCTGGGTTAAATATTTGTTCACTATTTTCATTATGTAATAACGCAAATTTTATGCCGACTCCGCCTTCTAATTGATTTAAAGTGGAATTAGTTTGTTGTAAACTAAGCCCACCGGCACCAACTTCATTATAGGTTTTTTGACCCAATACTGAATATTGTACAGAACAATTAGGAATAATTTTAAAATTATTAATACCATGTATAAACCCAGCAGAAATTTTACTGGATGGTTGTATACCACTATACTTCGCTGTGGCCGTATAATTTAACCCATTATACTTAATACTACGCATCAAGTTATAGCTATTAAAAGCTATAGCTGTAAAGTGATCTATATAGTAATCTCCTGGAGAAAAACTACTATATACAGTTATTTGACGGCTATTAATATTAGTCTTTTTAGATGGAAAATCTTTACTGCTTACATGGGTTCCTACGGAACTTAATCCTAACCCTAACCAAGTATCATCTAAAATTTGCCGATCTACTCCAAAAGCAAACCCAGCCGTATTAGCATTATAACCCGAAGAATTTGGATATTGTTTTTGCTGAATAGTGCCTCCCAACCCTTTGATCCATAAACCATTATTACTCTGCATGCCACCAGCCGAAAACCCAGTTTGAATATTATTTATTCCGGCACGAGCCACTAAATCTAACCTTTCGCTTGCCATACCAAGTGCCATAGAAGGAGCTATAAATCCAGTATCTGGAGTAATATTAGTTTCTGGAGATAATTGAGTTATCACATTAATTATATCTTGCGTAGAATCTAATTCTTCTATTTTAGCTAATGCAATTTTTAAATCGTTAGTAATTCCAGTTTTAAATAAACCATCTAATACTTTAGCAACTGTAAGTGTTCCAGAATTGGTTGTTGTACCAATAATGTCTACTATTGATTTACGAGTAGCTGTAATTAAAATATTGTTATTATTAATCGACGCAGCATAAGATATTAAATTAGTACCTCCTAAAAAATTAACATTACCAGTTATATTTGCACTACTAGCAGTTATAATCGGAAATGATTGTTGATCTTGAATTAAAGGATCACCACTAAGTTGAATACTTATAGTAGCATTATTATTTAATGTAACTGATGAGCCAGTTCCTAAATTTAAAACACTAGGATTACCATTGCCATCTATAGTTACAATATGAGTTCCTGAATTGGTATAATTACCATTAAGATTAACAGGTTGCAGTACATTCACCGTACCATTATTAATAAAAGTATAACCAGTTCCCCCTCCACCACCTATATCAATATTTGCTCCTAAATTAACAAGAGCATTAGTTTCATTGGTAAAATTTCCAACTGCTGTAACTAAATTACTATTAATAGTATTTATAACCGGATAATTAATATTAAAAGTGCCATAATTAGTTATAGCACCTAATGCATAACTAACTGTATTAGTCGCTGCTCCCATAGTGGCTGGAGCAGAAACGGATATAGTTTGACTAGCTGCATTTTGTAAAGTACTTCTATTGGTATAAGAAGTACTAGATAAATCGCTTCCAGAACCAGATATTGTTATACTGCCTGAAGTATTTATTATATTACCAGCAGTTACTTTAGCACCACCAGAAATACTTATACTTCCTAGAGTGTTTGTTAAAACTCCAGTTTCTACTGCACAAATAGCTGTAGTGCTGCCGGTAATTTTTAAAGCAGCATTGGCATGATTATTAGTAAAATCACCAACCATCATACCATTACCGCCAACATTAATTGTACCATTATTATTTACAGTTCCTAATGCACTATAGTTACCCATACTACCTTGTTCAGAAATTGTTATAGTTTGACCAGCTGCATTTGTTAAATTACTAGCCGTAATACCTGCACTACTTAAATCGCTTCCTGAAATTAATATACTACCTAAAGTGTTGTTTATATCACCGGTTTCTACTGGACCATTAGTAATATTTAAAACGGCATTAGCATTGTTATTAGTAAAAGTACCAACAGTTATATTGCTACCACCAGCATTAATAGTACCATAATTAGTTACAGCTCCTAATGCATTATTACCTTGATTAGCATATCCCATTGTTCCAATTCCAGAAATCGTTATAACCTGTCCAACTGCATTTGTTAAAGTACTTTTATTAGTAGGATCAACACTAGATAGATCGCCATTAGAAATGGTTATGCTTGTTATAGGATTCGTTGTGCCAGTTTTACTAATTGCTCCTAATGTATTTGTTATATTACCAGTAAGCACTGATGAACCATTAGTAATATTTAAAACAGCATTAGCATTATTATTAGTAAATGTACCAACAGTCATACTAGCACCACCAGCATTAATTGTACCATAATTAGTTACAGCACCTAGGGCATAACTAACTGTACTTCCTAAGACTGTACCAACAGTAGCACCAACAGTACCTGTCCCAGAAATTGTTATAACTTGGCCAATTTGATTTATTAATATGCTTTTATTAGTATAACTGGCACTAGATAAATCCCCATTAGAAATGGTGATGCTTGTTATAGGGTTAGTTGTACTTGTTGTACTACTAACACTAGTTGTGTTACCAGCCCCCAAGGTATTTATTATATTGCCAGTTTGTACTACACCACCGGTAATATTTAAATTTGCATTAGCATTATTATTAATAAAATCACCAATAATCATGCTGCCACCACTAACATTAATTGTATTTTGATTAAGTACCGTACCTAATGCATTGTTAGCCCCTACTGTTCCTTCAGAAAGAGATATAGTTGCAGCATTTGTTAATCTACTAGGTGTAGAAGAACTTTGGCTAGACAAATCTCCTCCAGAAATAGTTATTCTACCAAGAGTATTTGCTATATTACTTGTTGTCGCTCTTCCGGCTTGTATTGTCAAGGTTGCATTAGTGTTGTTATTAATAAAAGTACCAACATCAAGAGTGCTAGCACTATTGTTTAAAGTTATAGATCCACCGTTGTTTATAGTCCCAACACCAGTTAACGATCCAATAATTGCCGAAGTACCGGTAGTTGCATTTATAGTAGTTGTAGTGCCAGCTGCAGTTGTAAAATTATTGGCAACTCCGGTTATAGCATTTTCAATTACAAAATTACCAGCATCTAATTTAATAGCTCCAACACCTGTTATCGAACCACCGGTAGTAAAAGTTCCAAGAGTTCTATCACTATTTGGATTAACATTAATTTCAATAACATTATTAACACCACCAATTATAGAACTATTTACAGTCCCACCTTTAATAGTTAAAGTGTTGTTACTATTTGTACCAAAAGCAATGTGACCACCAGGATCTACATTTATCGTTCCATCTGTAACCATAATTCCTGATTGCGTTAAAGAGGAAACTTTTAAAGTTCCGTGATTTATTAAGGATCCTGAATTTGTTAAATTTACAGTACTAGTAGTATCGCTAGCATTTTTACCAAAATTACCACCACTATTAATAGCTATAATCCCATTATTGTTATTAGTTATATTACCTGTAAAATAACTATTACCGCTGGAAATAATATCTCCAGAATTTGTTAAAGTAACACCTTTAATAGTTCCAGCATTAGTTATAATGCCATTATTTGTTATATTTCCCAAGGTGGCACCATGACCCATAGTACCAAAACCAGAAACAGTTATTGTTTGATCAGATCCATTTATTAAATTACTAGGTGTACTAGCGCTAGCACTAGATAAGTCTCCATAAGATGTAGAGCTAGTACCAGAAATTGTTATACCTCCTAAAGTATTTGTTACAGTTCCAGCCACTGTCATGTTGCCAGAAGATATACTTAAAGTTGGACTGCTTGCCAGTGAATTATTAAGAAAAGCTCCCACCTTAACTACTCCTCCACCAGAGGCAATAAATGTTCCATTATTAACCACATCTCCCAATGCAGCAGTACTACCTATAGTACCACCAGAATTAATTGAAAGTGTACCAAGATTACTAATAGCAGCCCCACCGGCAATCACACCAGAAATATCGCCACCACTATTTATATCTAAAGTAGCATTAGCTCCAATTGTAAGAATAGCAGTATTAGTTATAGCTTTATTAACAGTAAACGTAACAGGAGTAGCGGCGTCAGTTTCAAATACGCTTATATTACCAACCTGACTTATGGTGCTTGGAGTGGTAAAATCACTATTTATATTAATGGTATTATTATCTATTCCAAAGTTACCAGATATAGCAGTTGTTATAAGACCACCATTGATAGTTAAAGATGCCCCACCTGGAACACCAAAAGATATTGGAAGTTCAACACTACCACCAGAATTTACAGTTAAAGCACCTGAATTAGTTAATGTACCGCCTCCAGAAACAACCACACCTGTACCACCAATAACAGTTTTAGAATTAGCATCAATTGTAAAACCATTACTAATATTTGTTATGGAATTATTAACTGTAAATATTGTTGGATCAACATTAACTCCAGATACACTAATATTGCCAACCTTATCTATTGTGTTTCCTGTAGTAAAAGTACCACCTACATTAACAGTGTTGCTGTCTGTTGTAGAATTACCAGTTATTGTTCCTGTTAAGGTGCCACCATTAATAGTTAAAGTAGATCCAGAGCCAACCCCAAAAGTTATCGGGGTACTAATACTACCACCTGGATTTAAAACTAACGCGCCAGAGTTAGTTAATGTTCCACTTCCAGAAATACTTCCACCATTATCTATAATTGTTGTAGAATGAGCACCTGTCGTAAAACTAGTAGCAAGATTGGTTATAGGATTATTAACCATAAATACCGTAGGATTAGAACTAACTCCAGATACTGCGATGGTACCAATATTATTTATTGTATTACCAGTGGTAAAAGTACCAGTTACATTTACTGTATTAGTACTACCAAGAAAATTACCAGTTATTGTTCCAGTTATCGTTCCGCCATTAACAGTTAAAATCGTCACCGGATTAGAACCAAAACTTAATGAAGTAGAACCAAAAGTTATAGAAGAAGCAATAACACCACCGGGATTTAAAGTTAATGTTCCCGAATTAATCAGCAAATTACTACAACCAGAAATACTTCCACCACTACCTATAACTGCTGAACTTCCATCAGTTATTTCAAAATGATTAATAACGTTAGTTATAGGATTGTTAACCGTAAATACCGTAGGAACACTATTAACTTCAGACACCATAATAGCACCTATACTATCTATAGTATTACCAGTAGTAAAATTCCCTGCTATCGTAACAGTATTACCATCTGTTTTAGAATAACCAAATATAGGACTAACTATTGTACCACCATTAATAGTAAATGTTGCGCCAGAAGCCACCCCAAAAGTGGTAGGGATCCCAATAGTACCTCCTGAATTTAAAATTAACGCACCAGAATTAGTTAATGTTCCACTACCAGAAACTACCCCATTAGCATTAACGTTAGTAGTTGTTCCTGTATTAGTCGTAAAACTACTGTTAACATTTGTTATTGGATTGTTAATTGAAAAAGATGTAGTTTGACCAGTAGCATTTACAACATTTATTGTTTGAACTTGATTTATTGTACCGCTAGTACTAAAACTCTGGGCTGCAGTTGCTGTAGTAGAACCAACATTTAAAACATTTGTTCCTGTTCCACCAGTGATATTTCCTGTTATTGTGCCGCCATAAATATTAAATATATTACCACTATTACCACCAACGATATTACCAGTAATAACAGCTGCATTGTTATTAACTAAATTAAGATCCGAAACTGCTCCAGTAAAATCTATTGCTTTGCTTCCTGTGTGAGCAGTAATAGTTCCATTATTTGTTATATTAATGGTACCGCCAAGATTAGCATTTGTCATGTCTATAACAGTACCGGCATCAGTTCTAGTAATACTATTATTATTAATTATATTATATGATCCAAGTAAATTACTTACTGTAGAAATGGCACTGTTACCGGTAACATTTATACTGCCGTTGCTGGCTGTGTTGGTAGCAAGTATAACATCATTGCTATTGCCAGTAGCAGCTATAGTATAAGTTCCTTGCCCTTCACCAACATACATAGCTACAGCACTTGGTAAAGCACCACCTATTATTAGCAATCCTGGATTAGAAGCAATAGGAAGCCAACCTGTTGGACCACCATCTTGATTTATAAGTGTATTGTATGTTAAGTAATTAGTACTATTTTTAGTAGCATCTCCAGAATATTGAGTCTTAATTGCATTAGCGCTAATCACCACATAATCACCGCTATTAAAATTATTTATATAAAAACCAGCATCACTGTAAGTTATCCCGGCAAAAAAACCTTGATTGTTAATAGTAGTACTGCTTGTTATTGGAGTTGTAGAACCACTTGTTAAATTTATACAGCCGCTATTTAAAGTTACATCATTCATTATCCCTATATAAATCCCTTCATTTGCAGGCAACCCTACCTGTACACCACTAACATTTGTTGCTTGCCCTAATAAAAACAAAATCAATGCTTTTTTACGATTAATATTATTAAACTGAAGTTTATTTTTTGAAGAGCCTATAATCCGTGGCATTTTAAATGAGCTCCGACCAGACAATGTCCAATGTCAGCAAACAAATATTATACCTTAAGAATAGCTTAAGACAGTTATATTACAAACTGGTTATGCCGGACCTAACCGCAATAACGGGTTTTTAAGTCGTTTAGAATTTGGAGGAGAATCTATTGGACTGGTGGAATTAGGAGTACCAGGTAACGATGAAAGATTTTGTTCTGTCGACGAAAAACTACATTGAGCAGCGTTTAATATTGCATTAGGAATACTATAAGACTCCAGTGCTTTTAGATAATCAGCCAAATCTGTGTTTGCTAATACGGCCTGGCCCCATTTGCTAATTTAATTTGGCTCCACCCTAGTCAATAAAACCTTCTCAGAATTATTATGTTATTTTTGAAACTAATAATTCTTGGAGGTAATGAGGTGACTAAAGTGGAACTATT